>JBEKYG010000054.1:0-12297 GCA_049511215.1 Acidobacteriota bacterium
GAAGTCACGAGCAAACAGTTGATACCACGATAGCGAGACGTAGGCCCCCGCCAGGGTCCTGGACCAATCACTGTCATGTTTGGTCTGGCGCTGGATGAAAGCAATCCGGGTCTTCTCCGCATCCACCGCTTCATTCCAGCGCCCCAGGTTGTAGTACATGTTGGGCAGTTGCCTCAGTGCGGTTTCGTCATTCGGATTCGTCTTGAGCTGATGCTCGTATTGTGTCTGGAGCCGCTCGTATTGCGCCCGGGTCATCAAACTGCGCACCCGCGCAATCTCGGGGTCAGTGATCCTTTCCTTCTCGAGATCATTAAAGTCGCCTAGAACGGCCTGCTCCCAGTATTGGTCTGACCCCGGACTCAGTTTCTTTCCGACATTTCCAAGGTAGATTGCTTCCGCTTCCTTAGTCCGGCCGAGGAAGAGCAACGCGTGAGCATGATTCGTTTGGGCGGCCAGATCAGTGGGATCCAGCTTTGTTGCCTCCTCGCTGGATGCCAGCGCACCTGCGAAGTCACGAGCAAACAGTTGATACCACGATAGCGAGACGTAGGCCCCCGCCAGGGTCTTGGACCAATCACTGTCATGTTTGGTCTGGCGCTGAATGAAAGCAATCCGGGTCTTCTCCGCCTCTACTGCTTCCTTCCATCGCTTCATTCCGTAATTGAGGCCAGGAACCTGACGCAACGCCTCCTCGTCTTTCGGATTTGCAGCCAGAGTCTTCTGCGCTTTCGCAAGGTCCCGCTGCGGTTTTGCCTGGTTCAACTGCTCCATCGTTTGTTGCGTCCGGATTTCGTTGAAAAACGAATCGATGAAAACCGGCAGATCCGCGCCGATCCTCTTGTAGCTTGGTGTAATGTTTACTTTACCGTCGCGGGAAAGGTGAAAGCTTGTTTCCCACAAAGTGTCGCCTTTTTGGACGGACCCTATCGCTTGCCATTGATTGTCAGGGCTCAATTCAAGGGTTAGAGGTCGAGTTTTCCCCGCCAAGTCTGCACGCAGTTCTCGGGAGGCTGAGCCGAACCAATCGACATCCTCCGCATGATCAATCAGCCTCAACCGCCCGTTGTCTGGGTCGTGGATGGATCCAACATAGAAGCGCAGGTACGCGAGCGCGCGATCAGGTGTATCCAATTTCGGAGCAGACGTGCTGTTCATATCTTTTATAGTTTCCTCGCCTTCCAGAAGAACCCACTTGGTTCCGCGCTGCACATACGAAACGATTCCATCCTTGCCGTCAGGCATTCTCACTTCTGCTTCATAAAGGGCCGCGTCGTCGTAGAAATCCAGGACAGTCTTTCGAATGCCCTGGACCTGATCAGAAGTGACATTCTTATCTATCGCCAACAGGTGTTGAAGCGGCCCAGTGCACTCAGCGGCGGATAAAATTCGCCAGGTGCCGCGCATGAGTGTCCGCAACCCCCAGTTTGCCTGTAACTGATTGCGATCGAGTAATTTCGAAGGATTGGTCTTCGCGGCAAGTGCGTCGATTCTTTGAAGCAGCGCCTGAGAAGCTTCCGGCGTCAGGTTCGTTGGTTGCGAACCTACATCTGGTTTATCAGTGATGCCTTTCCGAATCCGGGTCAGCCTATCCTGATAGAACTTGAGGTTGCTATGCAGGGTCTCATCGGCATAATTGTATTGCAGCGCTTCCCAGACCGTGTCGAGGGCTTTTTCCAATTCAGTCAGTGCATCTTTGAGATCACCCCTTTCAGACCAGACGTCCGAAATGCGGCTTTGGACCACCGCCTTATTTTGAATCAGCAGGGTATTCTCCGGGCTAGCTGCCAGGGCCTTCGTGAGCGCCTCCATCGAGGAACTGTATTGTGAATAAGCCTGAGAAGTTTCATTCGATTCCTTATAGGTATCGCCAAGTGCAGTCAGGGAGAAGGAGAGGAGTCTATAGTTTTCCGGCGAAGGCGCCATTTTCACAAGTGCCGTCAAGGTAGTCACGGACTTGTCGTAGGCAGTAATCGCCTTCGCGGGCTCTTTGAGACTGCGCTGGATGTCTCCGGTACGTCTATAGAGGTCCGCTCTTTCTTGAACGATTGAGGGATCACTCTTCGCGATGCTCTCAAGTGGTTCCAGAGCCTTAAACGCCTGAGCATAAAAATCGAGAGCTTCTACGTCTCGCTGGTTCGCCAGATCTTGCGCCTGCTTGTCTTTGCTGGCGGTTTGACGGATCTCGCCAGCCTGGATGTCGCGGAGATTCCCCTGGCTCGCCGCGGCCAAGGCAATTTCATCGTCAAAGAACAGCACACCGGGCGCGGATTCCTTGCTTCGTTGAAAAAGCGCTCGGGCCTGCCCATACTGGTCAAGTACGGAATTCAAATCGTTTGATGCGGCAGGGGATCGGGAGTGTTTTGACTCTTGCACGTCGGCCTCATCCATCATTGTAAGGCCGCGCACGCGTGCAGCACGAATCCAAGAAGGTTGCTGTCGATTCAATTCAGTGGCAGATTCCTCCCCTTGCTTCAGGAGCTTTTCGGCGGGGTCCAGTTCACCCTGAGAAAAATGAACCAGGCCCAGCCCACGAAGGGTTCGTGCCAGATTCAGCCGCCATTCTCTGTTTTCTGAATCGCGCCGGCATAAATCCTCTCCCGCGGACTTCGATTGTTCGAGGAAATTCTTTGCGATGTCATACTGTTTCAATCGGAGTGCGGCGAAGCCCTGGTAATAACTTATTTCGGTGAACAAGCTCTTCCAGGGAATATTGCCCGGATCGTGCGTCAGCAAACGCCCAACCATGTCATTTGCCTGGGTAATATAAGGTTGCGCCTGAAGATCATCCGTTTGACTCAGCGATAAGCCCCGCATTGCGCGTATCTGCCAGTAAAGATCCTCGTCCGCGTTGGCCCCGCTCTGTTTTATGAAATTAAGGACCCGTTCAAAATGATCACGTGCTTCAACATAGCGGTATCCTTCGGTCGCCACCTCTCCGAGACTGATATGGGATAGAGCGAAAACACGCGCCATGTCTTGTTTAGAATCCGGCTCCGGCGTGCTGGCCGAAAGTTTCACCGCTTCCTCGAAACACTGCCGAGCCTCGCCGAGGCGGCCTGTAGCGAGAAGGCCAGCCCCGCGGGCGTAAAGCGCTTCGGCGCGAGTAAGTAACAGGCGCTCATGAGAATCTCCGGGGTTTCCATTTCCGCCCACGAGATCCATCGCGCGGTTTGCGTATGTCAGGCCGTCATCATAGTGACCGACTTGATAAAGCGCTCCCGCGGCTTGAGCGAGAAACCGCGCGTGAGGCAAATCAATGTTGTTGGATGAAGTATGCCCACTGGAAAGGGTGATAAATGACTTGTCGGTTATTTGAATGATGTTGATGACGGTTGCCGTCGGAACCCGCATGTCAAACAGTGAGCCTGCCGCCGCGACCTGTTTCTTAAAATTCTCTTCGTTCTTCTCCCGAACAGTATGCAACTCGGCGTCTTTTGCGTCGGCGCGACCCTTTTCTTCCACCATGGTCTTGTGCGTGGCTCGGAGGACTTCGTCCTGCGCAACGGTCACGCGATACTGTCGCCACACTGCGTAAGACTCGATCAAGGCAACTATGAGCAGCAAACCAAAGCCGGCGACCAACAACTGCGTTCTGCGCAGTTTGCTCCTGACCTGAGCTTCGCGTTCGGCGGCAGCTTTCTCTCTTTCCCTGGCAGCTTCCGCCTGCATGCGTTGTTCACGAACGGCGCGGCTGCGCGACGCCGGATCGGTGAGCGAATCGTGAGTCAATTCCAGCCAGAGAACGCCCGAGCGCTCTTCACGGTGGAGCAGGCGCCGGTTCACGAGCACATCGAAATCCGCTTCGGGCAGCCCCAGCTTCGTGGCGTCATCCAACGCGGCACGGTCGCGGTATCCGGAACTGGTCAGCAACCGGTCTTCCACCCAGTCGCGCACCCTGGGATCGACGCCCTCGAAGGTACGCTCGTAAAAATCCTTCATTATTTCTTCACGTTCAGCGGTCAGAAGGTCAGCCGTAATGCGCGTCTGGCCGCGCGAAATACGGCTGAGGTTGAGCCCGTCGCAAACGACGCTCAGGAGAGCGGGATCTACATCGCGTTGCTCCAGCAAACTTGAGGAGCGTTTTATCCGCGACGTGGAAACGAAGTCCACAATGTCACGCGCAACCGCGGGGTCCACGACATCGGACCCGGCGCGCTGGACCACTTCGAGCGCCTGTTCTCCGGTCATGCGTTCCAGCCGGAAGCGATTGGGCAAAAGCGAAGGCATGCGCTCCCGCCAGGGGTCGAGATCCGCCAGGAAATCCTCGCGCAAAGTGATCACAAACTTCACGGCCTGCCGCTTCAGGTCGTACTGCAGAGCCTTATCCGGGTCTGCTTCCAGGCGTTCGCGGACGGCGTCGGGCGGGCGGTGTTCGAGGACGGCTTCCAGTTCCTTCTGAAATTCGGCTACGCGGGCGTTGGACTTTTCACTTCGATGGCCAAGCGTGAAGATTTCTTCAAATTGATCCAGAACAATGACGGGAGTGAGCAGACGATTGCGCGGGCCCCAGAAATCAAGGTCACGCCGGTGGAAGTATTCCCAAAGCGTCTCGCCCGGCACCGGCCGGGGGCCGGTAATCTGTGCGCGATCCAGCTCCTCGGCAACGGCGAGAGTGATTTGTTGGGCAAGAGGTGGAGCGTCATCCCCGTGATCGAAACGCACGCGGACCGGAAAAAAGTTGAGCGCCTTCAGTTTTGGGAATAAGCCGGCCTGGAGCAACGATGTCTTGCCAAGTCCTGACTGGCCGTAGAGCACGACCACCGGCGCGCGCTGGATGAGGCTGAGTAACTCGGCACCCTCGCGTTCCCGGCCGAAAAAGAAATCACGATCGTTCTCATCGAACGCGCGCAATCCAGGCCAGGGATTCTGTTTTGTCAGTTCAGAGGGAAACGCCATCGCGGCACTCATGAGACTGGGGGATTCCTTCGATAAGCCTTTTGTTGGATGTCGAGTTCCTTGATGAGATCCGGTGGCACCGCCCCATCAAGAGCTCGCACGGCACTGCGCTCACCAAAGGTCTTCTTGCGATATTCCATCAATTCACTATTTGGCGTGTCATCCACCACGACCGGGAAGAGGAAGCTGCGATCCGTACCGTACCAGAATCCCGCCCTTCCAACGGCCTGCTCCCTTTCCTTTCGGAACCAGCGCCCGTGCCCGGAGTCGTCCTGGGTGTTGCGCGAGATCACGCCAACGAAGGCGGAGCATAAGCGGATATTGCCCTCGATAATGTCCCGGAAATCGTCGCCCGGTTTCAGGCGGTGATCGATCCAAATCTCCAAACCTGCGTTGGCGAGCTCATCGGCGATGCGGAAAGCGGCTTTTCTATCTTCGCTCGCATAACTGATAAAGATGGATCCGGGCGCCATGACCGAAGGCTTTTCCGCGTTTAGATTCGCACTACCGCCGGAAGCATCAGAAGCTGGATGCCGCTCAAACCAACGGCTATGTAATTCACGCACAAAATCCGCCGGTGTCCCCGCCGTGTAAAGGTGGGATCTGAGGGGGCTGAATCGCTCCAGGAATTGAGCAAACTCAGGTTGCATGCAGCGTCTGTCCGCGATGAATTCCATAAAATTGCGGGAGTCCCACAACGGTTTGTTGCGGGCAAGCCGCAACAGAAAACGCGCGAGCCAATCCGGGAAGTCAACACCAAGGATCAACAAGTGGCTCTGCTGCAGTTTGGAAATCAGCTTCTTCGGCGGTCCTTCACCGGTCATAATATCATGCATTTGTTCGAGCATCTGGCCTTCGGTCACCGCAAACGTGGATGAGACGGAAGCGCGGCCGAGAATTTGAAAGACCAGGCTGCCGCACTGGTCCAGAAGTGCGTCATCGAAATCAATGATGCGCGATACGGGCGGATAGGCGACCACCGCCGGCTTGCGCTGGCGAACGGCCCCAATCGCATCTTCCAACAAAGTGTCAAACGTTGTGCTGATGAATAAGTGGAAATCAGGAATTTCCACCAGAAGCCGCAGCGCCTCGGGTAGCGCGTTCTGATTTTGCGCCCTCAGCGTGCTCAGAATTCGCAGAAATAGCTGGGGTTTGACGGCCAGCGAGTCGCCGTGAAAATCGGCGCAGGCGCAAACGACATCATTGGTCTCGAAATTCGGCGGCAGGCGGTCCTTCGGGATGTTCAGCTCCGCCGCAAGTTGTTCCGCCACCATGCGGTGGAAAAGCAAGCCTGGCCCCATTTCGAGCATATCGCGGCCCACAATCGGCACAACCTGACCATCTTCGATCAGTGGCAGAAGGTCATCCCAAAAAGAGGTTTCCGTGGAGATCATCGACCCGACTCTAGCAAGAGAAAGAAAGCGTGTCACTGGCCTAACGACGCTGTCTTATAATAAGAGGATTCTCAGGTGCCTCGCTGCTTCGCTGGTGGACTAGTTTCGGCAGATCGGACAGGAGTGATTCTTAACTGGGAAACACTAACGGTTTCTCCTGAAAATCCACGCGCCAATTGACCAGTTCGGCCCCCATGAACGGATAGACATCTGAGATGGCCTGAAATGCACAAGTAAAAGGGAAAAGCCCTTTTTCTATCTTCATTTGCTGCCCTCGAAGATACCGTGGGGGCGGCGGAATAAGGGCGTGCCATTAACCGGCCAAAGCCAGCTATTTTCGCTCAAATCCTAACATTTTGCCAAACCCGTAAGCCCTTTTCTTTCAGCAGAGACTTTTTCCTCCAGACGCGATTCTGGCACAGATTGACCGGTCCATTACCACCCTTGGAACAGATTGGCCGGTTAAGACGCCACCAGCAGCGCCAATCCGTCGATCCATCAGCTGCAAAGCTTCAGACAAACGCCCCAGACCACCTATAAGTCCAAATAAGCTGCCGCCTTGGGATCGGAGCTCAGTCGTGAGCGCTGGTCCTGCTTCTGATATGGGATGTTATGTCAACTTTGCCAGTCTTCTTCAACTGCTCCAGAGCCCAAGGTCGATCATAAAGGGAATTTTATACCCGAATGATGTCGCCGGATAGGGAATTTTCACAAATTTGCGCACACGTCTCCTACCAGCCGCCAGGCGGCGGAGCTGTGGTGCAGCGTGGCAGGCGTTCTCATCAATCCTCAGAAACCAGGCTCGGGCGAGATCGTACGGAGTATTTGTGCCCCGATTGGCCCCGGACCCGGGCAGACCATAACACGGTGCTATCAGTTGGGTGGTGAATGTCAGTTCCGCCAGACGCCCGTTTCTGCACCGGATGTGGTAGACCCTTGAGCATTGCGGCGTCAGCGAATTTCTCAGATCTGTTCGCAATCGCGACCGCAGCGTCACCTGCGGCGAGACCGGAGCCACCGGTGAGTATCGCGTCTGAATCGCAACCCAATGGGAACGCGCTTACTTGGCCGTTTTATCAGACGCATTGGTTTTTCAGCCTTTGCATACTGCTGGTGGGATGGTTTCCGGTTCCCATCCCCATGACATTCACCATGGGTTGGTTGCTCGATGCCACGGGACGTCGGGGGCGCCGCGAATCCACACGGCTTCCCCAAGTGCGGAATCTCGGGCGCATGTATTGAGAGGGCCTCATCTTCTGGATCATGGCTATTGCATATTTTGCGGCTCCTCTCGCCCTCTTGGCGGTGCTCCAACAATGGGAGCTATCGCAAATAGTGCAGGACTTCCACAACTGGCTCATAGAGTGGCTCAGAGATTGGGTGATTGGTTTAGGCCACGAATGGACCAATTATTTTTTGAGTCAGTGGAATCCTTATCCACAGTTTTCGAACCAGGACTTTGCGGCGTTCCTGCAGGGTGAAGAAATACGCCATATAGCTTTGTGGCTGGCGCCAGCCATATATCTTTTGTCGCAATTCCACTTTTTATCGCGGCGTCGCTTCAGTTTTCTTTGACAGGAAAGGCTAGCAGTTATTTTACATTATTCCGAAATATCCGTCTAATTGCCAGCCACTTCCCACTTCCGCTACTTTCTGTGGTTTTTATTGCTGTTGTACATTTTAGACCTGGCTGTGGGATGCACGGCGTGGATTTACGGAGGGACCCTAGAGACTCATCCGGAAAGGCCGTTTCTTGCGAATGACGACATTGAAAACAAAGGACTTCTGGGCCGTGAAATCGCGAAAAAGAGGCTTTCCGGATTCGTCTCTAGTCGGCCCGGTCCTGGTGCTTGCCGCCGATGTATGGATAACAGCTTATTTGGCCGGCAACTTGGCCGCGCGGGTATACGAAAGGTCAAAGATTGGATGACGGCCGGACGGCGGGTGGCTACTACTCATCCTGCAAACCTATGGCGACGATCCTACCCCCTTCCATTCCCACCTTCACTCCCTGGTCACGGATGGACTGGTTTCTCCGGAAGGCTCGTTTCTCCCCCTCCCATGCCCCGATCCGGTTCAGATTATGCGGTTGTTTCGTCGCAAGCCTCTGGATGCGCTGCTGGCGCAGGATAAGATCACCCCGCGCCTGGCCGAGATCCTGTTTCGTGGCGTCATCCCGGCTTTTCCGTATATCAGGGCACGCCCATTGCCCCAGACGACCACAAGACCCGGCAGCGGCTGGCCAGGTACATGCTCCATCCGCCCGTCGCACTCGATCGTCTGCGCTATCAGCCGGAAACCGCCCAAGTCGCCTACTATGCCAGGAATCATGGCCGGTCGGGCGCGCCCGATGCCTCGGCGGCGCCTATCATCCCGGCTATCGATTTCCTCGCCGCGCTGTGCACTCATATTCCGGATGCCGGACAACAGTTGGTCCGATATACCGGCGCATTCTCGAACGTGCGCGGCGCGGGCGCTCATCGTGCCGGTTCGGCGCCCGCCAAGGAGGCTGATGCTCCCGAATCGAGGGCGCAACATCCCGGTTGCGCCGATGACTTCGCGCGCCGGCTGAGGCGCTCCTGGGCGCGGCTCATCAAGAAGGTGTACGAAGCGGACCCTTGGATTTGCCCGCGTTGCGGCGGCCCGCTCAAAATCATCAGTCTGATCGACAGCGCCCGCGTCATCGAGAGAATCCTGCGCCATCTGAAACTGTGGGACCGCCCCGAGCGCCCTCCGCCTCCTGCGCCCGAGAGATCCGTAGCCTATGAACCGGACGCTATTGTCTTCGACGACGTCGACCAGCGGTTGGAACCTGCCCAATAGATCTCCGGGCACTCCCCCCTAGAGACTCATCCGGAAAGCCTCTTTTTCGCGATTTCACGGCCCAGAAGTCCTTTGTTTTCAATGTCGTCATTCGCAAGAAACGGCCTTTCCGGATGAGTCTCTAGGCAACCTGCGCGAGCCGCCTGGACGCCACACAGGGGGAGGTGTGCTCAGGTGCGCGCGCGAACCGGGCAGGAGAGGCCCCCGGAGAGCTCGCCAGGGGCCTCTCCTGCCCGGTTCAACTATTTCAGCTTCAATCCCTGCTCAAATCCGCCCGCTTGCCTGCACTGGGGAAAGAATTCCGCATACTCTCATCAGCGATCCGTCGTATGATCTCCCCAACAGAAAAAAACATTTGCCTATTATTTGTAACTGCTCAGGTTGTTTGGACTGTAGTCTGATTCTTCTTGGGGTCGGAATCGAAATCGGAATCGCTATCGAAAGTGATCGGTTTTCTTTCGATTCCGATACCGACCCCGACCCCGATTCCAATCTCCATCAAGGTTTTTCCGGCAATCACCTGAGTAGTTGCTATTATTTAATCCTTCGGTACCTCAGGGTCTCTTTACCGCCACCATCCGCTTGAGTTCTGCGAACCAGTTTTGGACCAGGATGATCTCAGTTACAGGATGAGGGTCTAGCGAAGCCTCTTTGACCATAAGAAATCGCTGGCCATCGAGCGAGATGTCGTAGCCGCGAATATTGACGGCCCATGAGTAATGAGGACCTTCAAACAAGAGCTGGGGCTTAGCAGGAGAGAAGGCCGGCTCCCAGCGAATGTCCACTGCCCATATCTGATCACCCCTTCGATAAAAAAGTCGTTTGCCGTCCCGTGCCCAGAGAGGTTCGGTACCGCCGGCGGTGGAAATCTGGACTCTGCCTCCCGAGTGGCCGACCGGACGCACATGAATCTCGTCGCGCCCTGACTCATCGGATGTATAGGCCAGCCAGCTTCCGTTGGGGGAGAAGTCAGGTTGTCTCTCTTTGAATCGTGTATTCAGGAATGGGACGATCTTACGATCCTTCGGCCGATAGAACAGGATGTTGTGGTCGTCTTCGGTGGATTCGACCAAGGCGAGCAGCTCGTCATTCGATGTCCACGATCCGGGAAACTGATCGTACCGTGCCGTCGTCAGCCGCTTCATGGGTCCGCTTCCGTCGGCAAGCTGCTCAAATAGATTGCGTTCGCCCGAAGCAGTCCAGCCGAAGGTTATCTGTTTCTGATCGGGCGTCCAGATCGGCAATGCCGCAACGCCTTCCGTCGTCAGCCTTGTCGAAATCCCTCGTTCGAGGTCGTAGATCCAGACGCATTTCTCTTCGCCCAAGGTCTGATAAACGATCTGGCGACCATCGGGAGAAAGCCGCGGAGCGAAGTAGGGCTTCTTTTCAGCCAGGATTTCCCGCGCGCCACCTTTCTGATCCACCCAGACAATGGAATTCGAGGAGTCGGCCAGAATACCCCCCGGAACATAGATCAGCCCTCCCGCCCGGGAAAAACAGTATTGGGCGGCAGCCGTGTGCTGCATGCTGTATTCCACATTCAATGCCTGCATGACATCGGACAGCACCGGCGCCGGCTGGCCCGTCACTTCCAGCTTCTCGAGATCAAAGCGCACTGCCATGAGTACGCCGCGACGTGCGAACACCAGGTGGCCGTCCGGAACATAGCGGGCATCGGCCGCATTCTCAAGGATCACCCGCCATTCTCTGGAGTTTCGCGGCAGGACGGCGATCCTCGGTTGCATATCGTGCATCTGTCGCACGATAGTAAATAGGATGCCCCGGCCATCCGGCAGCCATGAGGGCAACCGATGGCTGTATTCATCGCGGCCGGCCTCTGGAGCGGTAAGCTGCGCCGGTTTTCCGCCTTCCGCCGAAATGCTGGAGAGTCCGACGTTGTGATTGGGCGAAAAAACGATCCGGTCGTCCTCGCTCCAACTGGCCCCGAAAAACTTTGGCATCTCGCATAATATGACCGGCGTCCCTCCGGCGATCGGTGCCTTCATCAGCTTCGCGTCCACATAGAATCCCACCCAGCGGCCGTCAGGCGAGAGAAAGGGGCATTCGCCTCCCTCCGTTCCTGCAATCGGCCTGGCTTCCAATTGATCCAGTGTCCTCAGGTACAGCTGTGACTTGCTGCCGGGTCCGCGACTAGTTGGGATTGCGCTATATACGACAAAGCGCCCGTCGGAAGACAATGCCATGGCTGTGCTCGTGGGGCCCTGCCTCTCATCGATCCATCCGGCAAGCTGATAACCGGGCTGGAGCTTGATTACGGATCGGACGGGCTCCGTAGCGGGGACCGGCGCATTGTGATAAATCCACCGGGTGGTCAGCGCTGAAATGGCAGCAGTGCTCAAGATGAGGATCGATGCATAAATCCAAAGACGCTTTGTCGGGGAGGCCTTCGTCACGGCCGGGGCGACATCGGGAGGAACACCGCCGATTTCCGTCACCCTGCCCGCCTCTTGCTCCAGCACTTCCATCAGGTCGGTTCGAAGCTCGTGGACGGACTGATATCGGCGGTCCGGATCTTTAGCCAGCATTTTGCGGATGATATGCTGCAATATCACTGGCACGCCCGCAACGCGGCTTGAAAGCGAAGGCGTGCTCTCGTTCAAGATAGAAGACGCCGTATCCATCAGGCTCTTTTTGCGGAAAGGATGAGCGCCAGTCAGCATCTCATAAAGGATGATACCGAATGAAAAGATGTCCGAGCGACCGTCGACGGATTGTCCGCGGAGCTGCTCCGGAGACATGTAGGCCAGAGTGCCCGGAGTCCCCTCGCCGCGCGTCAGAGCCGTCAGCGTTTTCTCCGGACTCGTCTCCTCGCCTGAGCCTACCACACGCTTAGCCAGGCCGAAGTCCATCACTTTGATGTGGCCCTTGGGTGTCAGCATGATGTTGGCAGGCTTCAAGTCCCGATGAACGATCCCCTTCTCGTGCGCTTGCTCCAGGGCTTCCGCGATTTCCGTTGCCTTTTGCAACGCCTCCCTGATGGAAAGCGGACCTTCCGCCAGGCGGGAGCTCAGCATTCGCCCTTCGACATACTCCATGACGATGAAATCGTTTCCATCCGCCTGGCCTACTTCATGAATGTGGCAAATGTGAGGGTGGTCGAGCGCGGCAGCGGCCCGGGCCTCACGGACAAGCCGTTCCTGGGCGGTGGTGTCCTCCTGCAGAC
>JBEKYG010000055.1:0-12290 GCA_049511215.1 Acidobacteriota bacterium
GCACCGGCCTGGAAGACTATTTCCTCGGCAGCTGGGACTTCGGCGGCCGTGACGGCGCGCGTCCTTTCGCACATCAAATGTATGGCGCCCCGTACATTCAGTTGCCCGAGCGCACAGCGGGGCGCTACCTCTGCTACCGTTGGCACGGGGATAACCCAGTGACGTTTACGCGTTATTTGAAGCACACGATAGAACACGGCCACGCCAACGACCGCGGCGACAACTTTTACTCCTGCTGCTATTGGTATCAAATCGAGCCTTACACCGACCTGCCTCCTCTGCCACCGCCCGCGGAGCGCATCCCGGTGCTGCGCGTGTCGCAGTAAGCAGTCAGCAACAGGAAGCGGCCTGCATCACTCATGACTCGTAGATGGAGCGACGGGCGGCCAGGCTTTTGCCCGATAGCGGATATCCCGGATTTCGATATTTCTCGAGCGGCGATCGCCGAACTCGGGGCCGGCAGCGAGTTGCCGGGCGTTCTGCCCCGCATAATGGAGTTCGGGGGGGTTCCAATGCCAGGTTGCCGTTCTCCAATTTATCTGACACAACACCGCGATGCAGGAACTGACAAGCCCGAACAATCGGGTTCCGACCCTCAGCCCTTTTTTGAACCAGAGGATGACTTTCCTACATCTAATGTAAGTGATCTTTTGATATCCTGTGAGTATTCAGACTATGAGGTGCAGGCCCGATGCCAAAGTGCGGTCCGCTTCTCAAAGATCGGCTCGCATTCCAGGTGGATGCTGCTCCACTCCACTAATATACGGCAGGTAATCGACGAAAAGCGTATGGGCATGCAAAGGATTCCGGCCAATGTCTTGCGGGCGACTCTCGTTGCAATCCTCGCACTCCCGTTATTGGCCGCACAGACCATCCAACTCAAGCGAGGGCAGCGAATCTATGTTGTCGTGGTGAGAACGGTGGGCGACGCACAGCTCTTTAACTCGTGTCCGCCGACCCATCCTCCAGCTGGATTCCATCAAACGGCATTCTTGCCGGCAAAACCGGTCACATTTCGGGCGCCGGAGCTGTTTTCGTCCAGGGAAGAGTTAGTTCCCGGAGGGATCCCGGATGCTGAGTTGAAAAGCCGGCTCGAAAAGGAATTTCAGAAACAAAAAAAGTATCAGATCGTCAGCTCCCCGCAGGATGCGGATTTTGTCTTCCTGGCCGAAGCCAAGTTCATTGCCATTGTCGGTGCGACTATTAAATCGCAGGATGGTCCCAAGCCGCCGGAGTTCCCGATACCGCGACTATCGAGTGATGGTTCCATCGAGACGCCGGATATCGTATTTCCACTGCCCAACCCAGGGGGCATCTATTTTAAGAGCGGTCAACTCGATGAGAAGGCCAACCTGCTGTTAAGGGCGTTCGCAATAGTTGTGCAGGCCGGGAATCGCGAGAACATTAATGATGCGTTCTTACACATATCGGAAGATCTCAGCCATCAATACACCCTCTGCTACTATCCTGCCAACCGGTCACGCGACGACGCCTTTCGTAGAATCCGCGTCGAGGTCGACCGCGGCGAGGTCAAGATTCAGACGCGCAGTGGATATCGAGTCGGCACGCAAGCCGCGAACGCCAAGTAATCAGGACCATCACATGAGCAGGCGAAAAACTCAAACCGGCATCTTGCGAACCGCCTTCCTTGTGCTGCTCACAGTTTCTCTGTTCGCCGCGGACACCTTCCAATTCAAACGAAGCCAGACGATCTATGTATTGGCTGCCAGGGATTCGCGCTTGTTCACGATGTGTCCCACAGAAGCGGAAGTGAGGTTGCGGAGCGGCAAAACCTGGAAGTCCGATGGCAACGTCGCCGTGCATTACTCTGACGACGACTCAGAGTCCATCAATTTTTTTGACACCGCCGCATCATTGGGAACCCCTTCATCGATTGTGTACCCCACATTAATGGTGACTCTTCCGTTGCCTGCGTCTCGACTCAGTTCCGGAGCAGCCTCAGACTTGGGTGTCCCCGGGCGCATCGAATTGAACCGCGTTGCGTTGGATCCCCAAATCAGGAGCCGGGTCGAAAAGGAGTTCCAGAAGCACAAAGAGTTCGTCTTGGTCGACTCCCCTCAAAAGGCCGATTTTGTGTTTTTGGCCGAAGGAACATATCTGCCCATGACAACCTGGGAGGTCGGTCGTTCTGGGGTTAGTGTCTTGCCTCGTGGTGATTATAAAGCCGGTTTCTTACAGGCAGTCCTGGCTATAGTGGCGCCGGCCGCGGTCTTTAATCCCGGCGCGGTCGACAGCGCCGCCCTCATGGATGCACGCCTGTGGGAAGGCTCAGCCGTTTGGCAAAACACGAAGGCTCACAACGATCCTAACGCCGGTCCCGAATTCGTCGCCGCTTCACCGGAGGCTTTGGTGCGGCAGTTTCTCAACAAAGACAAGAGACCCCCCAGTCACTTCCCGCTGTGTGCCGCCTCTGCCCAGACGCTGGCCCTGCAAAGAATAGGTCACGAAGTGTCTCGGATCCAGCCGAACTTGAAGGAGAGGAGCGCACCGCAACCTGCTGCGTCACCCCTGGATCAACAATCTTCCAGCAACAACAAGGCAATCAAAGTTGATGTCACTTTGGTAACGGTGCCGGTGATTATATCTGATAGGGATGGAAAATACGTTTCTGATTTAGAGGCAAGCGACTTTCGCATTTTTGAAGATGAGCGTGAGCAGAAAATTGACAGGATTATCCCCGAAGCCGAACCGTTCAGCGTAACCCTCATGGTTGACACCTCCTCCAGCATGCGGTTCAAGAACGAGGAAGTCCAAAACTCAGCGCTGGCATTTATCGATACAGCGGGTCCCGCGGACCGCTTGATGATTGTTTCTTTTGGCAGCCGAGTTTTCATCCACTCTGAATTTACCGCAGACCGTAGCCGACTCCGAAGCGCCGCATATTCGATGCGTGCGGGAGAAGGAACCAGGCTTTACGACGCTCTTGACCTGATCCTTATGGATCGTCTCAATGGAATCCAGGGCCGCAAAGCAATCGTGCTTATGACGGACGGAGTGGACACACGAAGCCTGCTTGCGGATTCGGCGGGTACGCTTGCGGCTGTTGAAGAGTCCAATGTCCTTGTGTATGCGATCCAGTACGACACCAGGAGTGAAAATAAGCTAAGACCGCCCGCCGACGCGTCGGGATGGATGATTGTTCCGGAGGATGCGCGCCAGAATGACGAGAGATACGCCCGTGCGGACAAGTTCTTATACAGTCTGAGTGTTGCCAGCGGAGGAGAGCTATTCCTCGCCGAAACGATCACCAACCTCAAGGGGGTCTTCGCTCACATCGCCGATGAACTGCGCTTCCAATATATGCTCTGCTATTATCCTCAAAACCAGAATCGCGACGGGTCCTTCCACAAAATCCGGGTCGAGGTCGACCGCCCCGGCGTCACGATCCGCGCCCGCGTCGGCTACCGGGCAGCCATGCAGTCAACAAGTGGGAAATGACCGTTGCACTGCTCCAGAATAGGAGAATAGAGGGGACGCTACCCTATATTTTGCGGGGTGTGGGCTGGCTGGTATTGATGGCCACTGCAGTGGTTTTGGCAAAATATTAGGGTAGCGTCCCCTATTTTGACCCTATTTTGGCTTGAGGGCGATCATAGGGAAGGCGCTCGGCCGGAGGCAGGCGGCTCATCCGCGGCGCCGCGCGCCGTCAGGTGCAGCCGCTCGAGTGGAGCGAAGCGGAGCGCGAGTCGGGTGCAACACGGGGTTGGGCGGCCCATTTGACTCACCACTTCACTTTCTTCGCCACAAATATCAATTCGCCTGGATACTTCGACCCATATGGACTTTTATCATAGTCGGCGAACACCTGCTCCGCCTTAAACCCACAGCGCGCCAACATGTGCTCCGCCTCAAAGCGATATAAGTAACGCATGGGAAACGCATGCACCAGACGTTCCTCGCGACCATCGGGGTGCGTGACATAATAGGCGATCTCGATCTGGTTTATTTGGTTGGCGTAATCTCGGGAGAGAATCTTATGGCGTCGGACCACGCGCCGACCATCCCGACTCGTAAACTCAGGCTCGTCACCAAATTCTTGACCCAGGTTGTCCCGCACCAGTGCTTCCAGCGATGGGTTGAAAAGGTCGAGGATCAACCGGCCACTCTCAACCAAATGCCGGTGAATCGATGCCAAGCAGGACAATTGATCCTCAACAGTGGTTAGATGCTGAAACGGTCGGAACGGTAGGGTAACTAAGTTGAAGGTTTGTGCCAGGTCGAAGTTTCGCATGTCGGCCTGTATCAGTCGGACTCTGGACTGGACCGCTTCAGGTTCGGTAAGCAATCGTGTCCGGCACACCTGCAACATATGTGGAGACAAATCGAGGCCGACGATGTCCACTCCGGCTCGCGCGGTGGGAATCAAGACACGCCCCGTACCACATCCCACTTCTAAGACTGGGCCACCTGATGATTGGGCCGCTTCGATAAAGAAATCGATATCTGGACGGGTGCGATACGGCACAACATAGTCGTAAAGGTCAGCGATAAAGGCGTACTCGTCATAGCCTCCGGCAAGATCCATCGGACTTCCTTTATTGAGACTGAACATACTCGTTGCAGTCACGAGTGGTTGGTTCTAGCCGCCCGGCGGCCCGGTTCAGCGGGCGCGCGAACGGCAGGTGACAGAGCCCCTGGCTTATGTTTCGGGTCAGGTCTGGAAAATTTACTTTTGCGCCTGCTCTTCCGCTGATCTTCGGGCGGATCTTCCCCCTGCTCTGGGGCGGAAGAAACCCTGTAACTTATTTGATGCATAGTGCTTATGGAGTCACGCCCGACGAATGCCTCCTGCCCGCGCCTTTGGCGCTGAATCAAGAATTCGTCCTATTCGAATGACTTTTCCTACTTCGGAATCCGCATTTCGATCAGAACGCCAGCTTGACCGAGAACTGCATCGAGCGTGCGGGAAGCTGGTTGGTAATGCCGACGAGAGGCGCCCCGAACCCCGCGCCAGCCGTAGCGCCATTGCCGTAAGTGCCGCTGTAGCCCACGAAGTTGGCACGGTTGAACACGTTGAATGACTCGGCCCTGAGATCTAGATGTACGCGTTCGGTCCCGAGCGCGAACACTCGCTCGATGAAGGGTGACACGTCGTAGATCGGATTGCCGCGCCCGGCGTTTCGGCCGACCACGACGCCGTTGATTACCGGCCGATCCGTCGTAGCGCCCGTGTCCCCGCTGTTGTTGGTACCCGTGGTGAAGTTATAGGGGAGCCCTGAGGCCAGCGTGACTATCCCACCGAGGGTGATTTTCAGGGGCGCCACGCAAACGCCGCTGAGCACAAACCGATGGTGCTGGTCGAAGATGGCGTTGCCCTTTTCAATGTTGCCGGTACGGTTTGGGTCGTTTGGATTCTGGCCTGGGACATCCGGATCCACATTGTCGATCGCATGAGACCAGGTATAGCTGGCAAGCATGGAAAAGCGGCGACTGAAGCGATGGTTGAGGTTTACGTCCAGGGCGTCGTAGAAGGCGAATCCGTTGTTGACGTCGCTCAGGATTACGGAATAGGGAGGCTGGGGATTGCTGGCGGCAGCAGGGTTGCAGGTCATGCCTATCTGGCTGTAAAACGAGATCCAGTATGGCCGGGTGCAGTTGGCGGCCTGGGCCGTGCGGGTCTGGCCTTGTGCCGTTCGAGTGAACGACGCAGGTGGATCCACATCCAGCGGGCGATTGATCTTGAGGGTGTGGGAGCCGACGTAGTCCACGCTCAACACCCAATCCGGCTTAAGCTGGCGCTCGACCCCGAAGACCCATTGCTCGGAGTACGGGTTGAGCAACTTGTCTGGGTAGCCGACAAGTGTGGAGGTCGGGAAGAATTGGTCGAGATCAGCGCTGTCGCCGGGTCGAATGTATAGGCTGCGTAATGGAACTGCCGCTCCGGCCGGGAAGGCAGGCAGCGGCGCCGCCGCCACGCTGGTGGGAAAGCCGATTTGGCCCGGTGTGGCAGTGTAGTTAAACACTCCCGTGGGTCCCGTGAGAGCGTAATTCGCCGCGGAGTTATCGACTATCTGCGAGTAGTAGATGCCGAATCCTCCGCGGATCACCGTTTTGCCGTCGCCCCGCCAGTTGTAAGCAAACCCGACCCGAGGGCCAAAGTCCTTGCCGGAGTCGGTGAAGGTCTGTTGCTCATAACGCAGGCCCAGGTTGATCGTCAGATCCGACCGGAGTCGGTAATCGTCCTGCACAAACAGGGCCCAGAGGGTATCGTTTACTGTGTAATTCGCATTGCCGTAACTCTGCGTGTAGCTTTTGACGTTGGCGATGTTGTTGAGGTATGCAGAGCCTTCGCACACGGAAAGGGCTTGGGTACACGTGTTGTAGACGAACTGGCCGAGGTAGATGGGGCCGCCGAACTCCTTACTGTTGCCGCCGGTGTGGGCCCGGATTGCGTCGCCGCCGAATCTAAATTGGTGGCGCCCCCACGTTGCCGCGAGCGTGTCGTTAATCTGGAACTGATGGTTCAACAGCAAGGCCGATTGCGAAGTGCCGGAAGTGAACGTACCTCCGGTGGAGATGGGCACCTGGAACTGTGTGCCGAAGATCACCGGATCGAACTGAGTGATGGGAGAAGCCAGTTGGAATTGCACCCGGACATTGTTGATCAACGTGGAGTTCAACACTGACGTCCAGCCCAGTTCTTCCGAGTAGGTGCGCCGTTTAAATACGCGGTCGACGCTGGGGAGACTGTTTCCGCCGACGGTGCCGTTTGGGTTGGTGTCGTGGAAGCCATCAACATTGCCGCGGAAAAACAGATTGTTGTTTTCATTAATCTGGTGGTCGAGGCGGAAGGAGCCCAGCCAACCCCGGTAGTGCCCGATAAACTCACCTGGAGCTAGAGGCGAGATGATCGGCGAAGCCCGATCTTCCCGACTGTACTCGCCGGATCCGAAGAAGTGAGTACGGCCGCTGCTCCCGATCGGTCCGGACACCGACAATGCGGTCTGACCTAGAGTGTCGCTGGTCAGGTCATTCCCACTAGCCGCGTTTGTGGAGGTGAACCCGGACAAAGCCGCCGCGGTTGCGGCGGGGCGCCACAGTTCCATCAGTTCACCGTGAAACTTGTTGCCTCCGCTCTTCGTGATCACGTTTACGACACTGCCGGTGCTGCCGCCGTATTCGGCCGAAAAAGCGTTCGAGAGCACAGTCATCTCACCCACGGCGGTGAGGGGGATGGTACTGAGAATGGTTTGGCGTCCCCAGCTGTCATTGCCGGTGGCACCGTCCACCTCGAACCAGGTTTGGCGCCGCCCCGCGCCATTTGTGGTAAAGAGATTCTGATTCATGAACACGTCACCCTGGTTGATCGCCGGACGGTTGGCCGCGTTCAACAGGGGCAGATAGGTGATCTTTCGGTTCAGCAGGGGAGTTGCTTCCATCTGTGCGGAGTCCAGGCGAACGCCCAGTTGGGGTTGGTCCGTCCTCACTCCGCCCGCCTCGCCGGTGACCGTTACCTGGAACTGGCCGCCGGCCACGTTGAGCTGGAGCCCGATATCCGCCGAGGTTCCGCCGGCGAGGGTTACGTCGTTCAAGTTCGCCTGGGCAAAGCCCTGCTTGTCGGCGGTAATTTTATAGCTGCCCGCAACTGGCAGTCCCGCCAGCGAGAAATAGCCGGAGTCGTCCGTCTGCCCCGTTCGCTGTAGTCCTGTCTGCGTATTCGTGACCGTGATTTGCACACCCGCAACGCCCGCGGAGCGTTGATCCACGACTCGGCCATGGATGGTGGCCGTATCCGGCGTCTGCGCCATCAAGGCCGGAGAAAATGCAAACCACAAACCCGTCAATGCCGCACATAATCGAGACATAATCCCCCACAATCCTAGATATTCATTGACTAAGCCCTTCCGAAGTCCTCAGTCCACGTCTCCGACAAATGGAGTCAATGGCCGAACCGGCCCTCCGGTGAAAACACAGATTCTCCCGGCAGCCATGAGCACGTGCGGCTGCGCAAGTCGGCCGTGCTTGGAATTGACCAAACATCGGATTGGGCGCACCCAAACACCCGTATTGATGATGAGATTTTATACGCCAGGTCAAACTACTACCAGTTCTCGTAGTTGGCTGGCTTTTGTGCAGACAAATCCGGCGCGATTCACAGCAACCGCACTGCCAGGCTGAGCGCCGCGATCAACGCCATACCGGAGACAAAGCTGAGGAGTACCAATTTCTTGCCGTGTTTGATCAATTCACCGAACACGGCGTGAACGGCAAGGAATATGAATCCTCCTCCAACGTGCGCCAAAAGCACATCCAGCCAAACGGCCGACATGCGCGGCAGCACCCACAATCCGAGCACCCCACCCAACAATGTTGTCGCCTCCACCGCGGCTACCCAACTCAGCGCGACCCCGCGCCGGAAGCCCGCGCCGAGCAACAGGGCGCCGAGTGCCAGGCCTTCCGGCACCTTGTGCACGCACACCGCGAGCAGCAGCGCCGAGTCCAGCGGCCCCATCATCTCGACTTCGTGGCCTGCGGCCAGCGCCAGGCCGTCCATCGTGCTGTGCACGGCCAGCGCAATCACCATCGCCGTCGCGATTTCGCTAAAGCGGTGCGTCGTCGCGTCGTCGAAGTGGCTCGCCGCGCACGCCGGGCAGACGTGAAACACGTACTTGCTGATGAGAGAAAACAACACATATCCCGACGCCAGCGCCACGGCAAGCTGCCACAGCGGCATCGACGCGTAGCTCTCCGGCAGAATCGAAAAGAGTGTGACCCCCAAGAGCGTTCCCGCCGCGAGGCTGATCAAGCGGCACAACCGCTCGTGCGACACCTCGACCGATACGCTGACCGTGCCACCGGCCACGGCCAGCGCGAATGCCAGCACCACTCGCAACGCAACTGCCCCTGTATCCTGCAAATCCCCTCCGCAAATCGGCCGCGGCCCGTGCGGCGCCGGATGCAATTTCATTTGTTGTAACTGTTTGGTCCCTTAAAAAGCAGCCACGGATTCCACGGATTTCACGAATTTATATGCATATGGCATGCGCGTATCGAGGCACACCAAATAATGGCGTCCTTTTTGCCTGCATCCTGGAGGCTGCAAGAAACACCGCCTTTTGGTAGTGCCTTCATAAAACACGTGGAATCCGTGAAATCCGTGGCAGCTTTTTGCTTTTAAAGGACATCTCGATGACCACAGGGCTAAACCGGTAGCATTTGTTTGAGCCGGGACCGATCGACCCTTAAATGCTATTGCAAAAGCATTTGCATTATACTAATTTTCTCCCGACCGTCAATAGCTGTTGCAAAAATGGTCGCAATAAGACTAGCATCCGCGCGCGAGGCATTGAAGGATATGAAACGGAACACGACCCAGAGGACGGCGATACAGGAGGTTTTCCGGCAGAAAGATCGGCCGCTAGGGATTGATGAAATTCTGCAAAGAGGTCGCCGGATCGTCGAGTCCCTGAACCAGGCGACCGTCTATCGCAACCTGAAACTCCTGGTCGAGAGGGGGTGGCTGAGGAAAATCAACACCCCCGAGCTAGGCACCCTATATGAAAGAGCCGGCAAGGCACACCACCACCATTTTCAATGCCGGTCCTGTGATCAGCTCTTTGAGCTCCCGGGTTGTGCCTTAAACGAAAAAAAGTTTACGCCGCCAGGTTTTGTTGCCGAAGGGCATGAAGTCTTCATGTTTGGTGTCTGCTCTTCATGCAGGGAATAGGATAAGGGACATGCCGTTGCCGAGTACGTGATCGGCTTGAGCCATCGGGACCAGGGTGCGCAGGTTACCCGCCTGGCAGCGGACTGCGAGTTTTCCGCGCTGGCGTAAAATCTGAAAACTAGTGAATTAGTATTCAAGGCCCGGTTTTCGTTCAGGCGCAACATGTTAGAAACATCTCACCAAAATGAGGTCCTCAGGAAGGCAAAAGTCGTATGGTTTCCGCACCCGCATCCGCAGGACCTCCCAGGGCATGAGTGCCTTGAAACCAGCTCCAGGAGCGGGTTTCAGAGCCATCCATTATAATTTTTATTTTTGTTTTTTTTTGGTTGCAAGCGCCTAACCTGTGTGTTACTTTCTCGCCCGTTGTTGGGTCGCAACGCTTCGCGCCGCCCTAAGAGGGTTGCAAATTGAATCCCCCGAATTTGAAGTCTCGGGGCAGTAGGAGGGTTAAATGTACCTACTGCGCGAGGGGTTGGTGCGTTTTTCCACAGCTGTTTCCACAGCTGTGGAAATCTGACACGTCCAGTGGAGATTTCTTCATCGAACTTATCTATCCGTTTCTCCTAAGAGTGTCGTATGGATGTTTGGGCTCAAGTGTTGATGCGTGTGGGCAAGCGCGTTAACGCTCAGTGCTTTGAGACTTGGTTCCGCCCGATCGTCTTCGATCACAGCGACGGTCAGTACCTTCATCTCACCGTGCCGAACGAAAGTTTCAAGAAATGGCTGCTGGAGAACTACTCCGAGCTGCTCCGAGAGGCGGTCCGGGAAGCGTCGCGCACTCCACTGCAATTGAAAGTATCCGTGGGAATTTCTCCGCCGAGCGAACCTTTGCCCGGGCCGGCTCCAGCTCCAGCTCTCGAAGCTCAGAATGCAGTCTTTCCGCTCAATCCCAAGTACACCTTTGATTCGTTCGTGGTGGGCTCCAGCAACCAATTCGCGCGCGCCGCTGCCCTAGCTGTGGCGGAACAGCCTTCGAAAGCTTATAACCCCTTGTACATTTATGGCGGTGTCGGGTTGGGCAAAACCCACTTGATGCACGCGATCGGGCACTCCATCCTGAGCAAGAGCCCCAGGCTGCGCCTCACGTACATGTCTTCCGAACGGTTCATGAACGAGCTCGTAAACTCGATTCGCTACGACCGCACGATCCAGTTCCGGGAAAAATACCGCAACATTGACATCCTCCTCATGGACGACATCCAGTTCCTTGCGGGCAAGGAAAGGACGCAGGAGGAGTTTTTCCATACCTTCAACGCACTCTACGACGCCCAGAAACAAATCGTCATAAGCAGCGACTGTCCGCCAAGAGAGATTCCCACAATCGAAGAGCGGCTGCACTCCCGTTTCGAGTGGGGCCTGATTGCCGATATCCAGCCCCCGGATCTCGAAACCAAGATCGCGATCCTTAGGAAGAAGGCTGAAGCCGATTTGGTCTCACTGCCGGATTCGGTTGCCTTTTATGTCGCCAGCAGCATTCGCTCCAATATCCGTGAACTCGAGGGAGCTTTGATTCGCCTCACAGCCCGTGCCTCTCTCGACGGCATGGACCCATCCGAGATCGACATCGGTTACGCCAAGGAAGTTTTGAAGGACCTCGTCACGGATGACCGGCGCTCGGTCTCTTCAGAGATGATCATCCGCGCGGTTGCAAGTTACTTTGGGCTGAAACCAATACAGCTCAAAGCAAAGAACAACTCCCGCCGAATCGCGCAACCCAGGCAGATTGCCATGTACATCTGCAAGCAAGTCACGAGCCTGTCTCTCCCACAGATCGGCAAGGATTTCGGCGGCAAACATCACACTACGGTGCTTCATTCGATCCGCAAGATCGAGGAGATGAGAAAGAAGGACTCCGAGATCGCCGCTGCCGTCGGCAAGCTCATGCCTCCGTTCCGCTGAAAGCCAAACCTGAAACCGCAAAAAGAGCTACGCGCTCGCGCAGCGGTTTTTTCGTCCCTGGCGTTTTTGCGCTTACGCACAGGGAGATCAACAGGGCAATTGGTTGGAGTGCGGGGATTAGGGTGCTTATGCACACGCATGTTGTTGTAAATCCTGTGGATGTCACGGTGCCCCCGGATTTTCCACACCGCCGCCCCGATTTCCTCAATGGCCCCTTTTATTATCCGATCCGCAGTTCCTTCGGGAGGTTCGGCTTAACCTGTTTTTCAACAAATTCACCGGACCTACTATTTCTTCTAGGAAAGATGTAATGTATAGATCTTTAGAAAAGGAAAGGATGAGCATCTGAAGTCACTGTCGCGGTATCGAGGGGTTTTGTTTATAATCAGCTTCTTCGCAGTTTCTTCTCCAAGGAGCAGGGTTTCATGGAATTCACGGTTAAGAGAAACTTGCTGTTGAATGAGTTGAATCTCGTTCAGGGAGTGATCGAAAAGAAGAGCACAATTCCGATCCTCTCGAATATTTTGCTGGAAGCTTCGGGGAACGCGCTCGGTATTACGGCTACAGACCTGGATGTGAGCATCTGCTGCGGCTGTTCCGCGGAGGTGAATGCGCCAGGAACGCTGACGGTATCTGCGCGGCGGCTGTTCGACATCGTGCGCCTGCTCCCTGAGGAATCAGAAATCCACTGCACGCTTCTGGA
>JBEKYG010000056.1:0-12190 GCA_049511215.1 Acidobacteriota bacterium
CCGGCCGCGCCAAGTTATTCGTGTTGTTCGTGGCTATGTTTTTCCCCACTGTCTGAATCGCAAGTGCGATTGGAAAACGCTTGACTGAAAAAACTGGCATAAGTAGGCTTATAGATCCTGCTGGTTTCTAGCGGGCGCGGGTGCTCTCGCCCGCAAGAAAGAAACAATTTTAATGCACTGAGCCCAAGTTAACCAGTCGAAACGCACTTGTCTGCCCAGGTTGTGTGATGTTAGAAAATCTGTCGAACAAACTGCAAAAGATCCTCAAAGACCTTCGTGGTCAGGGCCGCGTCTCGGAGCGTCACATTGACGAGACTGGCAGGGAGATCAGGAATGCTCTCCTGGATGCTGATGTCCACTTCAAGATTGCCAAGGACTTCGTTCAGAGGGTGAAGGAACGTGCTCTCGGACAGGAAGTGATGGAGTCTTTGACTCCGGGGCAGCAGGTGGTGAAGGTGGTGCGGGATGAACTGATAGCGCTTCTTGGGGGTGCTCAGGCCGAGCTCCAGTTTTCCAAGCAACCGCCGACGGTCTATTTGCTGGTTGGGCTCCAGGGTTCCGGCAAGACCACCAGCGCCGCCAAGCTGGGGCTGTGGCTGTCTCGAAACAACCACACCCCCCTGCTCTTTTCGGTGGATGTGTACCGGCCTGCAGCTGTGGAGCAGCTGCGCGTCCTCTGCGCCGACAACCAGCTGGGCTATTTTGACGTTCCGGGAAACGAAGATCCCATGGCTCGCACTGAGCAGGGGCTACGCCACGCACGCAATGCGGGGTATGATGTTGCTCTGATCGACACAGCAGGTCGTCTCCACATCGACGACGAGATGATGCTGGAGCTCGATCGGATCAAGGAAGTCACCCAGCCGACCGAGATTCTGCTTGTGGCCGATGCCATGACCGGCCAGGATGCCGTGCGCAGCGCGAAAGAGTTTCACGATCGCCTTGGTCTGACGGGGGTGCTGCTCACCAAACTGGACGGCGACGCTCGTGGAGGTGCCGCGCTCTCGATCAAGACTGTCACGGGGCAGCCAATCAAGTTCGTCGGCACGGGGGAGAAGGTAGATGCCCTTGAGCCATTTTACCCGGACCGGCTCGCCGGGCGCATCCTTGGTATGGGCGACGTGCTCTCGCTAATCGAAAAGGCAGAGAAAGTCGTTGATCAGCAAGAAGCCGTCGAGATGGTCGAAAAACTGCGTAAGGAAGAGTTCACCCTTGACGACTTTCGGGATCAACTCCGGCAAATCCGAAAGCTGGGCTCGCTGGAACAGATCATGGGAATGCTTCCCAATATCGGTCCCCTGCGAGGGCTCAATCAGATGAAAGTCGACGATAAAGAGCTGGTGCACATCGAGGCAATTATCAACTCCATGACTCCCAGGGAGCGTGGGGCTCATCATATCCTCAACGGCAGCCGGAAAAAGCGGATCGCGCGCGGAAGCGGCCGCCCGGTTCAGGAGATCAATCAGCTCTTGAAGCAGTATCTGGAAGCCCGCAAAATGATGAAGGGCCTGAGCCGAGGCATAGTCCCGCGCATGTTCAAGGGGATGCGGTTCCCAGGTTAGGAATATTTGCAGGCTGCGGGATTGAGTGGCCTTGCGATCGCCAAGCGGCCATCAACGCCTTCATTGCTTTATGCGCGCGCTATTCTGAACGCCGCCAGAGAATCACGAAATCACGTGATTTGCGTGGCTGGCAATACCCATTGCATACAAACGGGTTATATGCAAGAATTGAAATTGTTTGATACAACTTCGATCATATGGGAGGAGTTTTGCTAAGGATACGATTAACTCGGATGGGTGCGAAAAAGAAGCCGTTTTACCGTGTGGTGGTGACTGACCGACGACAGGCTCGAGACGGAAGCTTCGTAGAGATTGTAGGGCATTACAATCCGGTAACGAATCCTCCGGCGATAGAGCTGAAAATGGATCGAGTTCGTCATTGGATTGACTGTGGTGCTCAGCCCTCGGAGACTGTCCGGTCTCTGATCAAAAAGGTTCCCACCACGCAAGTGCCTGCGAGTTAAGGCTACCGGTCGGCCATGCCGGTAATCCGGATAGCTCACGAACACATCTTGAGCGGAGTGCGATTTCGAAGTGGAGGCGGCTATGAAGGATCTGGTAGAAATGATTGCGAAAGCGCTCGTGGACAATCCAGAACAGGTGGTGGTGACAGAGGTTGAGGGGGAGCAAACCACGGTGTTGGAGCTTCGCGTGGCCCCATCCGATCTTGGCAAGGTTATCGGGAAGCAGGGGCGCACGGCGCGATGCATTCGGACCCTTTTGGGCGCCGCCGGGATGAAGCTCCGTAAACGGTTCGTCCTGGAAATATTGGAGTAGTGGAACCCACCGCCCGACCTTCCCATATTGCAATCGCCAAAATCGTCAGGCCCCGCGGCAATCGAGGGGAAGTACTGGTTGAATTGCACACGGATTTTCCTACACGCTTCAGCCTTCTGAATCGAGTCTGGGTGGAGTATCCCGACGGACGGCGGGAATGCCTGGAACTTGAGCACTGCTGGGAGCATCAGGGCCGGCAGGTGCTGAAATTCAACGCGATCAACTCGATTTCCGAGGCGCAAAATCTGGTGGGCGCGTGGGTCGAGATCGATGCGGACCAAGCCGTCCCGCTTCCCGAAGGCACATACTGGGATCACGATCTGATTGGCTGCACGGTGCGTACCGGGAGCGATGAGCTCGTGGGAATAGTTATTGACGTGATGCGCATCGCGGGGAACAGTCAGCTGGTCGTTCGTGGAGGAGACGGCGAGTTCATGATTCCCGCCGTTGCCACGATTTGTAGAGAGATTTCCATTGCGCGCAAGGAGATTCGGGTCGAACTGCCGGAAGGATTGATGGACCTGAACAAATGAGATTTGATATCATCACCATTTTTCCGGAGCTGTTCAACGGGGTTCTGGCGTGCGGTATCGTGCGGCGTGCCTTACAATCCCGGATCGTTGATGTTCGGGTCGTAAACCTGCGCGATTTCACCGGCGACCGGCATCGGACCGTGGATGATCGTCCTTTTGGGGGTGGCGAGGGCATGGTGCTCATGCCTCAACCATTGTTCGAAGCCGTCGAGTTCTGTCGAGGCCAGGAAGGCGACAGGGGGACTCAGGTGATCCTCCTTTCGCCCCAAGGCCGACTCTGGTCGCAGGGGTTAGCACTCGAGTTCGCGACAATCCCGCATGTTATCCTCATCTGCGGCCGATATGAGGGGATAGACCAAAGGGTAGTGGACAGCCTTGTGGATAGGGAAATCTCGATCGGAGATTTCATCCTTACGGGCGGTGAAGTCCCCGCAATGGTGATTCTCGATTCGGTGGTTCGACTTTTGCCCGGGGCGCTAGGGAATAAGGAATCCGCTCTGAACGAGAGTTTTAGCACCGGATTCTTGGATTACCCTCAATACACGCGTCCTGCCGAGTTCCGCGGTATGTCCGTGCCCGAGGTCCTGCTTTCTGGCGATCATGCCAGGATCGACCGATGGCGCAAGGAACGCGCGTTAGAGAAGACTCGGGAGTGCCGGCCAGAAATGGTCAAGAAATAAAATTCCCTAGGAGAGTGTTATGAACTTGCTGCAAGCGGTCGATAATTCTCAGTTACGGACTGATATTCCCAATCTTCGTTCTGGTGACACTGTGCGCGTTCACGTCAAGATCAAGGAAGGCGACAAGTACCGTATCCAGCTCTTTGAAGGCGTGGTGTTATGCATCAAGAGGCACGGGATATCATCCACTTTTACGGTTCGGAAGGTTACTTCCGGTTATGGAGTTGAGCGTATTTTTCCGCTTCACTCTCCCATCATCGAGAAGGTGGAGGTGATGAAGCGGGGAAAGGTGCGCCGTGCGCGGTTGTATTATCTCCGCGGGCGCCGGGGCAAAGCGGCCCGGTTGAAGGAAGTGGGAAGAACGGAACGTACTCCACGGAGCGTTCCGACCGAGGGATAAGACCCAGCTTTCATGTGGAGCCACGACTACTTCGAGAAAACGCTGCGGCAGAACGGTCGCCAATTCATCGCGGGCGTCGATGAAGTGGGTCGTGGATCGCTCGCAGGGCCGGTTTTGGCTGCGGCCGTCGTGCTCGATGGAACCGGAGATTACAGCTCCATCCGCGATTCCAAAGTTCTGACACCAGCGAAGCGCCAGCTGTTGGCGAAACGGATTCACGCCGAAGCACTGGGCGTGGGCTTCGGGTGGGTTTCCGAATCGGAAATCGATCGGATCAACATTCTCCAGGCAACCTACCAGGCCATGCTTCAGGCGGTCGCCAATCTGTCGGTCGTGCCCGATATGGTGCTCGTCGACGGTTTTTTGCTCCCAGGACTGGAGTTACCCTGCATTGGCATCATCGGGGGCGATTCCCGTTCCTATTCCATAGCTGCCGCCTCGATTGTTGCCAAGGTAAAACGCGACGCTTTCATGACTTCCTTGGCGTCGGAGTATCCTCAGTATGGATTTGAACACAACTCAGGTTATGGCACCGACTTTCATCGACGTGCGCTAGCCCGGCACGGGCCTTCCCCCCGCCATCGCCGAACTTTTCATGGTGTCCTGCCCATGGGAGGTGAAAATGGCCGCTGACAGCAAAGCGAGGCTTTTGCGCGAAGGGGAACGATATGTCCAGCAGGGCAAGATCTCCCTGGCGATCAACGAGTACCTCAAGATCACCCGGGAAGACCCTGACGATATCCTTACGCTCAACACCATAGGTGATCTGTACCTGTGGCAGGGGAGACAGAGCGAAGCCAACCGGCTCTTCCTCCGGGTCGCGGAAAATTATGCTCAAAACAATTTCCTGCTGAAATCGATTGCAGTCTACAAGAAGATCTTGAACACAGAGCCTAATAACCTGGAAGTGAATATGCTGCTCGCTTCACTGTACGAACGCCAGGGGATGAACGTCGACGCGCGCAGCCAGTATCTGTTCATCGGCGACCTGTGCGCGCGGGAAGGAAAAACGAGCGAATCCATCGGCGCATACGAGAAGGTAGTGGAAATCGACCCGATGAACGCTCCGATCCAGTTGAAACTGGCGGAGACCTACCTGGCCCAGGACAGCAACGACAAAGCCTGCCACCTATTCACAGGCGCCGCGCGCGCTCAGATGAAGTCTGGTGATTTTGCAGCCGCGATGGCGTCGTTCCGGCGCGCTCTAGCCATCAACTTGACTAGTTCTGAAGCGTTGAAGGGCTTTCTCGAGACCGCATCGCAATCCGGCGACCCCTTAGGCGCGCTTGACCAGGTCAAAGAGTTTCTATCTCAAGCATCGGACGATCTTGCAATCCAGGAACTGGTGGGCCGCATATATCAGGCCGCGGGTGAGCTCGAACGCGCCGAGCAGTGTTTCCTTGCGGTCGTCAATTCAGATGGGGGCCATTACACCAATCTCATGCCTCTGAGCAAGGCGTTCCTGGAGGCAGGTGATCCGGATCGTGCTTTGCACTGCCTGGATCCAATTGTGCCCATTCTGATCTGCAACCGGGAAACCGAAAAACTGGTGGAGGCTTATAACCGGATTCTGGAGACCAACCCTGCCCACCTCCGGACCCTGAACAAGCTGGCCGAGGTTCTCTCGGCCGCCAACGATGATTTTCGACACGTCGCTGCCCTTGAAAAAATTGCCCAGCTTAACCAAGACTCCGGCAGCCCGGCTGAAGCTCTGGAATCGTTGAAAAAAATCCTTGAGGTTTTTCCCGACAGTCAGAAGCATTTGGCTAAACATCGCGAGTTGTTTGAGCAGGCATTTCCGGGTACCCCTTACCGACTGCCACGTGGAGTGACGGAAGCCCGGCGTGGTTCTGTTGCCGGTTTTGAAGTCCCATCGGGTCCTGGTACCGTCCGAACCTCCGGCGATGACAGCTCATCTTCCGCGATCGTCGAAATTGACCTGCTGCTTAACTATGGACTGAAGGAAAAGGCACTACAACTCCTTCGCGATCTTGAAGCTACAAGGCCATCGGATAAGGAAGTGAGGCTCCGACTCATCTCCCTCTATGGGGAAACGGGCGAGCTTCAATTGGCAGCAGAGCAATGCGTGTTGCTCTCGACTTTGCACAGAAAGGCTGGAGATCTCGAGGCGGCCGAGAAGGCATGGAGCGAGGCTGGCGAACTGGCCCCGGATTGGGTTAATTCCGGCTTCGATGTGATCGCCTTTGCTCAGGCGCATGGGATTAGCCTGGAACCGACAAAGGCAGAAGCCCCGCGAGAAGATCCGAATGGCAGCTTGGAGGTCGATCTGTCGGGCGATCTCTCCGAGATTTTCTTTGAAAATGTCCAGGGTATGCTGGATCGTGAGGATAGGCCCTCCGAGGGCGTCCCGGATGCCGCTGTCGAAGAATTCCCGCAGGAGATCCCGAAATCCCCGGCCCCCGAGTCACTCGAGGAGCCATTGCAGGAGGTCGATTTTTACATCCGCCTGGGGTTTCATGATGAGGCGCGTGCGAAGCTTGACGAGATCGCGGCTTCCCGTCCGGACCAAACTGAGTTGGCGCCGCGATACGCGCAGTTGGGTCTTAAGCCGGTCAACATCTCGGATGCCATCGTACTGGCGCCGCCGGAACCGAGCCCGGTTGCGCCCGCGCCAACGCCTGCCGAACCAGGACTTATGCCCGCCGCCGCGTTCACACCGGCGGATGTCGAGGAAGCGTCGCCTGCGGTCTTCACTCAAGACTCACTCGGGAGCGATCCCGACGGTGCGGCTGATCACTTCGGCGAAAATAAGTGGTTTGAGCTGGCCTCCGACCTCCGAATTCCGGCCTCTGATCTCCGGCCAAATGCAGGAGCGAGAGAAAACGACCTGAGTTCAACGAGCGGTCGGATGTCGGATGTGTTGACCGATGGCACTCCTGCCGCGGGCGAGCCCGTCGTCGAAGTTCCCGCCAACGCCATGTTTGCCGACCTCATCGCGGAGGTGAACTCCCTCACCGACCAGCAGATTGCCCGAGAAGACTTCGAGACTCACTTCAGTCTGGGAATTGCATTTCGCGAAATGGGGCTGACTGAGGATGCGATCAAGGAGTTCCAGAATTCCGTGAAAGCGCTGGATCCCGCAAAATCGCCCAAAGAGGTCATCCAGTGCTGTGGGATGCTGAGCACCTGCTTCTTGGAGAAAGGCATGCCGAGATCGGCTATACGCTGGTGTCAAACCGGGCTCAGTATCAAGGAGATTTCCTCACACGAAGCCATGGCCCTCAGGTATGATATAGGCGCCGCCCATGCTTCGGTTGGTGATTCTGAAAAGGCATTGGAGTGCTTCGGCATGATATTCGGCATCGATCCAGGCTATCGCGATGTGGCCCAGAGGATCGATGATTTCAAAATCGGTCTCGAACGGCATGCCCCTTAGGACTTCTTCTCTCGGGATTACGAATCCCTGCATGGAAAACGGGGGCAAGCCGCGTTCGAGTTCGTGGCGTGCATGGGTTTTGCGCATCATCTACATCATTTATTCACTGGAAGTCGGGAGCTATCTCATTGTTCTTCCCTCGCAATCCATCTGGGACAATAATGATCTGCTCTACCGATTTCCGAGCCTGCGTCCGTTGATTGTCAACCCGTTCCTAAAAGGAGCTGTCTTGGGTCTGGGAATCGTCAACCTGCTTATAGGACTCTACGAAATTGTGCGTTTCCGAAGAGGATCCGGGAGTTTCTTTTCCCGTTAGACGGCCTCTCTTTTATTACATCACCGATCGTCATCAACTGCCCGTCACGTCCTTCTCCGCCTTACTTTCAAACATGAAGCGCGCTGCAACTTGGGGCGTCGATTTCATCCAGTTGAGGGAAAAAGATCTCTCCGACCTCGACCTTTTCAACCTGACCAGAGATGCCGTACAGGTAACCCGCGCCACGACCTGCAAAATCCTGGTAAATGGCAGGATCGATATCGCCCTAGCCGGCGGAGCCCACGGCGTGCATCTGCCGTCGACTGGGATCGGGAGCGCTGACTTGAGGCCGCATCTTCCCAGAGGCTTTCTCCTGGGCGCGTCAACGCACTCGTTGCGCGAAGCCAGACAGGCCGTTGCCGGCGGCGCCGATTACCTCCTGCTGGGCCCCGTTTTTCCCACGCCCTCCAAGATCGGGTTAGGCGAGCCGTTAGGGCTGGCTCGATTCCGGCGGATTTGTGCCGTCCTCTCTGTCCCGGTTTTTGGACTCGGAGGCATACGGTCTGAGGACATTTGCTCTGTACTAGGTGCCGGTGCAGCTGGGGTTGCGGGCATCAGCCTTTTCCAACATGAGAACCATCCTCGTTCCCGCGACAACTACAAATGACGAAAAACCAGTGGCCCATGATGCATACAGATATATTGGTATGGAAACTCCCAGGATTCAATTCTTGGCCAGGTTACTCATAATTTGTCTTTCGTCATTGCTATTTCACTCCCAAGTGGCGTTATACTCGGCGCGGGTGCCGATGGCTCCATTAAGATTAACAACAAAAGTCTCTAATATTTCGGCGCTCTACCGACTATATATTGGGCGCTTTCCGATTGTTCCAGTAGGCAAAGGGCATGGATCGTACTCCTGAGCTCGTGCGTCGATGCATCAATGGTGATCCCTTTGCCTTTGAGCAACTCGTGCGGGAGCACATGAATACCGTCCTGGGGCTCGCATATAACTACATCGGCAACTTCTCCATTGCTGAGGATGTCGCCCAGGAGACCTTCGTTCAGGCTTTCCAATCTCTCTCGAGTTTGCGGGATGGGGGCCGATTCAAAATCTGGCTGTTGAAGATCGCCAGAAACAAGTGCGTTGACGCCATCCGGCAAAACCCGCATTGGGTCTCTTTAGACCAGAGCAAGGAGCTGCAGAGGGAGGTATCCCAGAAGTCAGTCACGAGAAATGAAGACCCGGCATTCGAGTTTAGTGAAGATGAATTGCTCACGGCCCTACGATCGCTCAGGCAGGACTATCGAGAGATTTTCGTGATGAAGCATGTCGATAATCTCTCCTACAAGGAAATCTCGATTGTCCTGGGCATGACCGTATCAGCGGTGGGTGAAAAGCTCTACCGGGTGCGCACAATGATTCGAGAAAAGCTTGAAGAGATGAAGCTCGGGAGCGAAGCATCATGACCTGCTCAAAATATCCACCCATGCTATCTCGACTCTTGGATTGCGAGCTCTCAGCCTGGGAGACTGCCGAGGTCGAGGCCCATACGGCCCAATGTGAGAACTGCCGGGCGATGATGGAGCATTGGCGCGTGCAGAGTTCGCATCTTCGTAACCACCTGGCCCAGCATCGTCTTGGGAATGACTTTGTCAAGAAAGTCCTCCAAGCTGTTCCCTTGCAGGAGCGGGGAAGCGGAAAATCTGTGGCCGTTACCACCCGGCGGAGAGGCTTGGTTCGATGGCTTCAGGCGGCGGCCGCCATCTTGATAGCGGCGGTAATTATAAGCCAGATTTTTTCCAACAGAGACAACGTTGGTTATGCCAGGGTGATCGATCCTGGTGCGCTGGAAGTACTGCAATCAAACGCCTGGGTGCGCGCTACGGCAGGTGAACTCCTTCATCCGGGCGACTGGCTGCGCAATCCGGTGCAGGGCGCTCCTGAGATCTTGTGGCGCAATTCCTCCCGTCTCACCCTTGAAGCGGGAACGTTGGCGCATATCCCCGACGGCAAGGTGCAACCCGTGGACCATGTTGTCCTAATGATCGGCTCGCTCCTGTCCGAGGTCCAAACGGGAAAACAGGATCTCAAGGTAAGCACTCCTGCAGGGTCAGTGACGGCCGCGGGGGGCCGCTTTTCAGTCCGCGTGACTGATTTTGTGCTGCCAAAAATGGAGGTTATGGGTGACCGATCCGAGATTCTGACCGGAACGGTTGTGCCAATTGGCGAGGTGAACGTCGGCGACGGAAAAGCAAACATCCAGGTGGCACAAGCAGCCCGAGAAGTCCGAGCGGGAGAAACCGCCCTCTTTTCGGCGTCTGACATCTCCATCACCGCGGCGCATATCAAACCTGTGGAAGCATCTCTCAAGATTGTTCCCCGCGCTGCTGAGAAAGGCACACTGACCTCATCGCTGTCTGCCACCGCGGATGGCATCTTGGTAAATGTCGAAGCTGCAAACATCAGCCTTAAAAAGCTGATCGAATGGGCGACTGCCAGCGGAGTACGCGGCGGCGAAGACACCGACGTAGTCGGCAGCCTCCGCTTTCCGGCGAATTCGAGTCCGGAGGCGATCGCTTCCGCGGTTGGAGTTGCGCTCGGTGTGCCCATTTCGTACCGGCAAGAAATGACTCGCCAGGCAGTGGCTGCCGGGCAGGTGAACCCGGCGCCGGCACCCGATTGGGTCAAAGGGGATTTCACATTTGAGAGATCTCAGAACGGCCTCATTTCCTTTGATTTCCGCGCTGTGCCGGCCGGGCAAGCCTTTCGGATTTTGCGTTCCGCCGTGAACGATGTGCCCGAAGTTTCTGCCGAAGTCGAATCGCTGCCGATTACGCTTCATGCTTCAGGGCTGAATCCCGGGGAGGTTTCAGCCTGGGTCGGGAAAGTCCTCGGTCTGCAAATCAAGATGGCAGATCGCCAGGCTGGCGTCATCGAAATCGGCACCCCGACAACCTCCTCAGTGAATACCGGAGCTGCAGCGTTGGCCGCGCCCCAAGCCTTTGAATCACTGGCTTTTTCTACCAGCAACAGCCAGGCTGCAAATAAGCGCCCCGGTGACGGTGATCTTTCTCCTGCAGCGGTGACACAACCATCGATCTCGAACAACGTGAGTGTATCAGCCATGCCGGCGCAACCCGCGCCAATACGGTCTCTCTGGAGCGTTCTTGATCAAGGCATGTCGGGATTCTACTCCACGGCCGCGCCTGCTGGTCGGAACGGGTCTTCGGTGACAGGCAAGACCACCCCGAAAAAACCAGAGTTCTTTGGTCTGGTGGGTATGCTCGGTAAACCAGGGCCCTCCCTGCACCTGATCTGGCCTGCGCTTGGGACAGAGGGCGCCTCGGGAGGGGAAGCCGCATACCTTATCACCAACAACGTCGGACTGCCTGCGAGCACCTTATGGAGTGGCTACGATCGTAATGGTCAACTCGTGGCGCAATATGAGGTTCTAGTGGATTCTGGCTCGACTCTCGCAGTTTTGCCGCCGAGGGATCTCCCAACCGACGTTGGTGAAGGCGGCCACTGGGAGACGCTTAGCAACATACCGCTGGTCGGGTCTCGCGACAGCGGATCCGGCGACGGTCTTGGCCTGCCTGCCGACACGGCGCGATTGACTCGTCAATGGTCTTTCCCATCAGCGTGGTTGAGCCTAGGCGCCCGGGTGTGGCTTGTCAACCTGGAGGAAGAACCCGCCACGGTCGTGGTGACCATTCTGCAAAGGGGCAAAACCGTCGCTACGGAACAGCTGCACCTCCAGCCGCATGGGGGCATGCTCTGGCCCGACGGAACTTCAGGGATCGGTGCTGGTATGACGGTGGCGATTTACGTCTCGCAAGGATCAGCGGCGACCGGTCTGAAATAAAGGCATCTTCCATCCACCGCCAGAACGTGGAGACTTAAAGACTCCAGGAGCTGCTCCCTGGAGTCTTTGAGTCCCCGCTGTTGCTTTGAAAAACAACTCGACCTTGACAACTCGGGGGTGGCAAGCCGGTAAGTTATTGAAAATATTGGAGGGGACTTTCAAGAGTCTTTACTACACGTTCATCTTCAGCTTGGTCATCGTGGGTTTGTGATCCAGGAGTTCTGGCCTTGGCAGGGGCGAGGTTCGTCCGCGGGCTCGTCATGTTCAGGGCATGACCCTGCGGCATCTCGGTGACCAGCGGATCGTCATCTCCCATCCACTTTAGACAAAAATCCCGGTTTTCCCGGCATGAATTAAGGTAATATCCGCGCTGGCCGGACAGAGAGCGGAAGTTCCGAGTCGAGAAAGAGGAGCACCGATGTCAAAGCATAGGACAAGACAAGCAGCGCGGCACGAGTGGGCCGGAGGACGTTTTCGCCTCCCGGTATACATTCAGAAGCCGGACGCGGTGCGCCCGGATGCCATCGTTTGGATGGACCAGGACAGCCGGTTCATTTTCACATTCGAGGCGATTGACCCGAACGCGCCCGACACAGTGCTGCTCGATCGTTTTCACAAAGCTCTTAAGCATCCTCGAGTCGGCGCTGCCCACAGACCTGCGCGCCTGCGGGTAGCCGAAGCCAGATGGGCCGAATTGCTCCGAGCCGGTCTCGGAG
>JBEKYG010000057.1:0-12104 GCA_049511215.1 Acidobacteriota bacterium
GGGGTTCGAATCCCTTCCTCTCCGCCAGCCCCATCCGCACGTTCCCCGGACCACCTCGGAATCGCATCCGGCTCACCCCCATAAGCACTAACTTAAGCCACCGATTCCACATAGACATAGATTTGGACCTGGACTTGGACCTCGACCTTGACTTGGATCATGCTGCCAGTCGAGAACCTTCGCAAGCTTGACGTTTGGCAGGATGCCGTCTGTTTCCGGCGGTCGGCAATTGCCATCGCCTTTGCCACCAGGCTACCTGGTTTGGGCAACCCACCCGGCCGTCCAGCTCTTTCCGTCAGGATGGTCCTTAAAATGGGTCGAACGCAAGAATGTCCAAGTCCATGTCCAAGTCCAGGCCCACCTCCAAGTCAGGGAAGAGGCTTAAGTTCGCGCTTAAGGTGAGGCACCAAGTAGGGTTGAGCCGGTACCGCTCTGCTACCACTCCACGCAGCGCGACGGAGTCAAAGCACGAGCAGGGTTCGACATTTATCGAACGGACAAAATCCATTTCTGTTATCATGGGTGCGCTGCGATGCTCCCCGGAAAACCTCCCCCTTCGCCGGATCGCAAGAAGAAAATGTATCTATAAATCAAGACAATGACGATACTCTCCGAGGCCGACACTTGCCGTCAATACGTTCTGCCGAAGCTCTACGCTGCGGGCTGGACCGACGAGCAGATCAGCGAGCAGAAGAGCTTTACCGATGGCCGCATCGTGGTCGCCGGAGAAAAACCAACCCGCCGCCCTCAAAAACGGGCAGACTATCTCTTGAAGTACCGCCGCGACTTCACCCTTGCGGTGGTGGAAGCCAAATCCGTCTACAAGAAACCCGGAGACGGCCTCCAACAAGCCAAGGAGTACGCCCAGATCCTTGGCCTCAAGTTCGCCTACTCCACCAACGGCCACGGGATCGTCGAGCACGACTTTTTCACCGGCAAAGACGACGACCTGGAAGCCTTCCCCACGCCGGACGAGCTGTGGCATCGCCTCCAGGCGGCAGAGAACATCACGCCCGAAATCTCCGAACGCGTGCTCGCCCCGTACTATCACCTCTCCGGCAAGACCCCCCGTTACTACCAGGAGATCGCAATCAACCGGGCGGTCCAGGCGATTCTCCAAGGAAAGAAGCGCGTGCTCCTGACGCTCGCTACCGGCACGGGAAAGACCGTCGTCGCCTTTCAAGTCTGCTGGAAGCTCTGGAACTCGCGGTGGAATAGGGAGGGTAAATACCGCCGCCCGAGGATCCTGTATCTCGCCGACCGCAACATCCTGGTGGATGACCCCAAGGACAAAATCTTTACGCCCTTCGGAGACGCCCGGCATAAGATCGAGGGGGGCGAGGCAATCAAGAGCCGGGAAATGTACTTCGCCACCTACCAGGCCATCGCCAAGGATGAGCGCCGCCCCGGACTCTACCGGGAATACGCGCGGGACTTCTTTGACCTCATCATCGTGGACGAATGCCACCGCGGCAGCGCCCGCGACGAGTCGAACTGGCGCGAGATCCTGGAATATTTCGAGCCGGCCTTTCAGCTCGGCATGACCGCTACTCCCTTGCGGCAGGACAACCGCGACACCTACTGCTACTTCGGCAACCCCCTTTATACCTATAGTCTCCGGCAAGGGATCGACGACGGCTTTCTCGCCCCGTACAAGGTCCACCGGATCGTAACGACCGCCGATGCCGCAGGCTGGAGACCGAGCAAGGGGGAGCTGGACCGCTACGGGAGGGAAATACCGGACGCGCAATACGGCACGAAGGATTTCGAAAGGATCGTAGCCTTACGAGCCCGCACTGAAGCCATCGCCCGGAATCTCACCGATTTTCTCAAAAAGACCGACCGCTACGGGAAAACCATCGTCTTCTGCGTAGACCAGGAGCATGCCGAAGAGATGCGCAAGGCCTTGAACAACCTCAACGCGGACCTGGTAAAAAAGAACCCGGATTACACCGCCCGCATCGTCTCCGATGAAGGCAGGATCGGCCGCAGGCACCTCGACCGCTTCATGGAATTGGAAACCCTGGTTCCCGCCATTGTCACAACCTCTCAGATGCTCACCACCGGCGTGGACGTGCAAACCTGCAGGAACGTCGTGCTTGCCCGCGTGATCAACTCCATGACCGACTTCAAGCAGATCATCGGCAGGGGTACGAGAGTCCGGGACGACTACGGCAAGCTCTATTTCAACATCCTGGATTACACGGGAAGCGCAACGCGGATGTTCGCCGATCCGGACTTCGACGGCGAACCGGCGCTCGTAACCGAAGAGGAGATGAACGAGCGAGGCGAGGCTATCGGAGAACCGGAGGTCATAAGCGACAGCGGCGATTCCGAGATAGCGGAAGAGGGCGACACGTGGGAACCGCCTCCCGGAGGAGGCCCGGAAGGTACGCCGCGCAAATACTACGTGGACAACGGCTCCGTCGAGATCGCCGCTCATCTGGTCTATGAGCTTGACCCGGACGGCAAGCAATTGCGCGTTGTCAAATTCACCGACTACACCGCGGAGAAGGTGAGAAGCATGTATGCCTCCGCCGCCGCCCTTCGCTCCAGGTGGAGCGATACCGAGGAACGCGCCGCGATCATCCGGAAGCTGGAAGAGCGGGGGATTTCCTTTGCCGAGCTTGCCGAGTCCGCAAAGCAGCCTGATGCCGATCCCTTCGACCTCTTGTGCCACGTCGCCTTCAATGCGCCGCTCCGCACCCGGAGGGAGCGGGCGGAGATGCTGCGCAAAGAGAAGAAGGACTTTTTCGACCAATATGCGCCCGAGGCGCGCTCTGTCCTTAATGAGATGCTCGACAAATACGTCGAGTACGGCACGGCCCAGTTCCAGATGCCCGACATCCTCAAAGTCCCGCCCATCTCCGAACGCGGGACCATACCCCAGATCGCATCGTTTTTCGGCGGCGCGGAAAAAATGCGCACCGCTGTTTCCAAACTGCAAACGCTTCTCTATGCAGCCTGAATGACGCCCTATGGCCCGAAAAAATTCCAAAACCGAAGTCCCCCAATCCACAGCCCAGCAGCTGGGGAGCCTCATCAAATCCTGCCGCGACATCATGCGCAAGGACAAGGGCCTCAATGGCGACCTTGACCGGCTCCCCATGCTCACCTGGATCATGTTCCTGAAGTTCCTCGACGACATGGAGGAGAACCGGAAGGAAGAGGCCACGCTTGCCGGAAAGAGATTCAGGCCCGCGGTCGAGCCTCCCTACCGCTGGCGCGATTGGGCAGCCAAACCCGACGGCACTACCGGTCCGGAACTCATCGCTTTTATCAACCAGGACGAAGCCGTGCGTCCCGACGGCAAGCGCGGGCCGGGCCTTTTTGCCTACCTGCGCTCGCTTGAGAGCGCGAACGGAGATCGCCGGGACGTGATCGCGCGCGTATTCGAAGGCACCGTCAACCGCATGATCAACGGCTACCTCCTGCGCGATGTCCTGAACAAGGTCAACGAGATCCATTTTTCATCAAAAGACGAGATCCATACTCTCGGAGCCTTCTACGAGACGATGCTCCGCGAAATGCGCGATGCCGCCGGGGACTCCGGCGAGTTCTACACCCCGCGCTCGGTCATCAAGTTCATCGTGAGCGCCATTGCTCCCAAGCTTGGGGAGGCCGTGCTTGATCCTGCTGCAGGCACCGGAGGATTCCTCGTCGAAGCCTTCGAGCACCTGAAGAAGCAATGCAAGAAGGCAGAAGACTATTCCCGGCTGCAGAAGGGAACGCTCCACGGGATCGAGGCCAAATCCCTTCCCTACCTCCTCTGCCAGATGAACTTGCTCCTCCATGGCCTTGAATATCCCGAAATCGACCCGGGGAACGCCTTGCGCTTCCCCTTGCGGGAAATAGGCGACAAGGACCGGGTGGACGTTATCATGACGAATCCCCCCTTCGGCGGCGAGGAGGAACGGGGGATTCTCTCGAACTTTCCCGAAGACAAGCAAACCGCAGAGACGGCCCTTCTCTTCTTGCAGCTCATCATGCGCAAGCTCCGCCGTCCCGTGGGAGGCTCCAAAGGCGGCCGATGCGGCATGGTCGTCCCGAACGGCGTCCTCTTCGGCGACGGCGTCTGCGCTCGTATCAAAGAGGAGCTTCTCAAGGACTTCAACCTCCACACGATTGTCCGGCTCCCGAACGGCGTCTTCGCCCCATATACAAGCATCCCGACGAATCTCCTTTTCTTCGACCGCTCCGGCCCCACCAAGGATATCTGGTTCTACGAACAGCCCCTGCCCGAAGGCCGGAAGAACTACACCAAGACCCAGCCCATGCAGTTTGAGGAATTCGCGCCCTGCCTTGAGTGGTGGAACAAGCGCAAGGAGAGTGGGAGCACCTGGAAGGTGAAAGCCCAGGATGTATTGAAATACGATGAGAAAGGGAACCTTGTCTCGGTGAATCTCGATATCAAGAACCCTAACGCTAAACAGGATCTCGAACACGTGCCTCCCGACCAACTCGTCGAGAGCATTCTCCAGAAAGAGAAGCGGATCCTAGAGCTGATGGCGGAGATAAAGACCACCTTAGTGAAAAGCCGATGAAGGAAGCATGGCAGCAAACAAAATTCGGTGATGTTTTGACTCCCGTGAGCCGTGCGGAGTCTGTCGATCCCGCCAAGACTTACAAAGTTCTTGGTGCCCATTGGTATGCAAAGGGTCTCTACATTAAAGACACTCTCACCGGTGCGCAGATCCAAGCCCCCCGAGTTTATAGAGTGCAAGTTGGAGATTTCGTTTACAATCGCCTATTTGCGTGGAAGGGATCGTTCGCGCTCGCCACAGAGGAGAATCATGGGTGCTTCGTTTCCAATGAATTTCCTTGTTTCAATGTAAATGCTGATCGTCTCGATGGAAAGTATCTTTGGCTCTATTTCAGTCAAAACTCCATCTGGGATGAGGCACTGGGCTTGAGCACTGGCGGGACGCCAACAAGCCGGAATCGCCTGAAGGAAAATCAATTTCTTGGTTTTACCCTTCCTCTTCCTCCGATCTCCGAACAGCGCCGCATCGTCGCCCGCATCGAAGAACTTTCCGCCAAAATCGAAGAAGCCCGCAGCTTGCGCCAGAACGCGGCGCAGGAATCAGCGGCCCTAAGACCTGGTGTGCTGATCTCGCTGCTCTCTAGTAAATGGCCTGTCTGCTGTTTGGGTGATCTTTTGCGGGAAGATTCACAGAATGGCCTCTCACAACGACCATCGGATGAGCCACCAGGAACACCGATACTTCGCATCAGTGCCGGAACTTCCAGAGCTGATGCCGTTGTTGATGAGACTGACCACAAGTTTCTTAAGGTCTCAGAACATGACAAACAGAAGTACCAGCTTCGGCCGGGAGATTTGGTCGCTTGTCGATTTAATGGCAATCTCCACTACGTAGGAAGATTTGCACTATTCAGAGGAGAATCAGGAGAGCCACGCATCTATCCAGACAAACTAATCCGGTACCGGGTTGATATGGACAAGATTCTCCCCGAGTTTGCGACTGTTGCTCTGAATAGCCATCTGGGTCGTTCTGTAATTGAACCGATGTGCGCGACAACCGCCGGGAATCTGGGAATTAGTGCCAGTAAGCTCAAGACCGTTCCGGTCCCCGTACCTCCGCTAGCCGAGCAACGCCGGATCGTCGCCTATCTTGACGACCTGCATGCCAAGGTAGAATCTGTAAAGAAGCTCCAAGAAGAATCCAAAGCCGAACTCAACGCCCTTATGCCTTCAATCCTCTCCCGCGCCTTCGCCGGAGAGCTATAAATAGCTATGCCCAATGAACAATAAGCGCAAACCATTCTCAAAACGGCACGGATTCACAGTACAACCTCCCGAAATCAAGATCCGGGAGGACGCCCCGGAAAACCTCAGGCACTTTGTCCTCCAAATTGCGATAGAACTTGGCCTAGGACCAAGCGATCTGCGGGAATGTGCATGTGCCGTTTTGCATGTAAGGCCCGATCCGAACAACTGGAGCGAGTATCCCAATGTATGGGGGGAAGTCGAGGACCTAATTTACGGTTGCGATTGGTTCCGAATTTACGACTTCATTGAGCGCGTGTATTTGCGCTTCCAGAAGAGAGACAAAAAGCTCGCTGCCGATTTCGAACAAGCGCTGAACGATTTTTTCATCGAACAAGGTATGGGTTGGCAGATGGCGGACGGAGAAATTATAACCCGGGGGACGGAAGCGTTCGAAGCAACCGTATATGTTGCCGTCGAGTCGTTGGACGCCGCTGGGCGCAACACGGCAAGAGATGAAATTCATGAAGCTCTCACGGATCTCTCACGCCGTCCCAAGCCGGACCTCACGGGAGCAATCCAGCACGGCATGGCGGCACTGGAATGCGTGGCGCGAGATGCGTGTGGCGATCCGAAAGCAACGCTTGGCGACATACTCAAACGGCATCCTGATCTGCTTCCGAAGCCGCTCGATACGGCGATCGAGAAGGCTTGGGGTTACGCTTCAGAAATGGGCCGCCACATCCGCGAAGGTCGTCAACCGGATCGGAAGGAGGCGGAGCTTATCGTGGGCCTGGCTGCCACAGTCTCAACGTATCTAAGTCGCTAGCCTATGCTACTCATCTTCCAATTCATTAGGCGCCCAAATCTTGCGATGCTGACACTCGAAGAAAACGTGGACGCCCACCGTTTAATGCATGTTTGATGGGTGTCCATAGTTTTTTCTTTCGCTCATTCGCACGAATGATTGACCTGCCCTCCAAGGGCCGCTACATTGGAACCACCGATTTCCGAAATTAGATCAGCAGCAGGCACCTTAGAGGCAATCGTAATGATTAACTGGATTCTCGATAACAAAGAATGGCTATTTAGCGGCGTGGGAGTGGTCGTGGTAAGCGGCACCATTGCATTGATTGTACGAAGATACGTTTCCCGCCGCCAAAAGCTTAATATCGAATTGAGATTCGGCATTCTAGCGCTTGGCCCCGAACTCGGTGACGATATGTTGTTGTTCACCATTTCGAATCCGAGTGAGAAAGTTGTCCACATCGCGGGCATCAGAATCCCGCTAAGAGGTAAAGGAAACCTTTACTTCCCATACATAAAAGGCGAAAGGCAATTGCCGTGCGCTCTGGAACCGGGGAACAACGTTAAATTCTGGGTGCCGCTGAACGAAGTGGAGCGTCTGCTCAAGGAAGCAGGATATAGGGGAAAAATGCGCATACGCGGGGTGGTCCAAGATGCTCTAGGCAGAGATCACAAAAGCAACAAATTCGGCCTCACCCTGAAAACATGAGTAGAACCGTGGACCCCACCGATTACTGCATCTTTGATGGGCGTCCATATTTTTGGCAGAGAAACCGGGGGTGCTACGGAATTCGACTAACAATCCGCTTTACCTGCTTTGTTTTGCGGCCTCAAATGAGCGCGGCGCCGAGGTGGCGCTCAGGATTGCGGGACATTTGTTGAAGGATCTGCGCTGATGGCGGACTTTGGACACCCATCGTTTTCTCCTTGATGATGGGTAGGTATGATGTGTGACCATGCCCTCCACGTGATGGGTATCAAGGAACGGGTGTCAGGCCTGGAAAATTCAATTTTCGCGCACCCGCTGCGTGGAATAAAACCGGGGACGATTCCCAGTTTTCCATGAGAGGACCGGCAGCGAAAGCTGCGGGAAGGAAGGTTGCATAAGGGTTAAGTTTGGCACTCTAACCGTTTTCAACTTGTTGGGAATGGACAAAAATCACTGGCTATGAACGAAGCATTCAATATTTACTGCGATGAGAGTTGTCACCTTGAAAACGACCACCAAAAGGTGATGGTCCTGGGGGCGGTATGGTGCCCGGCGCTAAGAGCGCACGAGATCAACCGCGATATCCGGAGCTTGAAGGAATCGCATGGCTTTAATAAGAATTGCGAGATCAAGTGGACCAAGGTGTCGCCGGGGCAGGTCGGATTCTATGAGGCGCTGTTGGACTACTTTTTCGCAAACGCGGATCTCCACTTCCGCAGCCTGATCGTTCCGGATAAATCAAAGCTCCGGCATGAGGCGTTTGGGCAGACGCACGATGACTGGTACTACAAGATGTATTTCAACATGCTGAAGGCGCACGATTACGTCGTTGTCCTTGAACGGCGCAAGATATGCGGGAATATCGTCAATTTTCTGATCTCTGCCCATCATGTGGATGGGGAGTCTCGACGGAGAAGCCTGAATCGGAGATACGAGAAAAGGGAACGGCCGTAAATACAATCGCCGCTCTCGCGAGCGGCGACCGATCTCCTTCTACACATGGCAGATGAGGCAATTTTTATTATATGCCAACCGCTCGGCATGTCAAGCTCGGGAAACCCGAGACTTGCCCGGTTTTCCCGGTTGAGAGAGACGCGGCCAGGAGGAAAAGATGCCGCCCAGGCAGACGAAGGAAGGTGAAAAAGCTCATTGATTCGACGGGTTGTTGAGAGACACCAGCGTCAGCAACATTATCCCCAATTGGGCCGAAGGAAACTTACAGCTCGATTTCTACGGGCAGGCCTACGCGCATGAAGAAGCGTGCGAAAGCTTGTGATAGATGTTCTCGATACGGCGGAAGCAGCCGCAGGCGATCCCCGCCGGAAACGCGAACCCAATGCGACAGAAACTGGAGCGGGAGACTGAATACTTCGTGAAAGTCGACAACCTGACAAGGTATGGAGACGTCAGCCGGAGCCAAAGACGTCCTCTTGTTGAGCAGGGCCAGATTCCAAATCATGCCCTGCTTCAGTTGCCTTGTGTACTTTCCCCAACTTGCCGATGTCACCCTGTTTCCCCTGCGCGCCTCAGCTTCTTCCCACAGCGATTTCCAATCATCGAGGTGATATATAGGACAGAGAATGACGCTCCTCACGTGGCCCTGAACAATGTCGCAGGCTTGCGTCATGACGATGGCCCTCACCATCTGAACGCCGGCAGCTTGTTGAAGGATCTCGACAAGTTGCACCTGCTCAACCGAATCGTCAAGCCGCGGTGAATCACCAAACGTCAGTACCGGGCAGGAATCAATCAGATCGCCTTGAAGAGGCGGGTCGGCGGCAGATACCTTCTCGTACCAGGAAAATTCACTCATTCGTCGAGTTCAGAGTATTCATCATTGCCGACAGGGATGAATGGCCGTCGCGCGGACAGGATGGTAAGAGGATGCGATGCGGAGAAGCGGAAAGTCTGTCGACGAGGCCAAACAATGCACAGTGGTGGTGTTTCTGCAACGTCTTCGTGTTCCTCGTCCCAATAGATGACCAATTGATTCACGGTGTTCGCTTCCAGCCTTGGGCGAGACAACCAGATGTCATCCAGGGAAATCATCGTCGCTACAAGCATTGATCTCAAAGCAACACTGCGATTCCATTGTCGACGAGGCAAAGCGGCGTTGCGCACGGCCTCGGGATCCTCAATCGTCGTTGCTCCAGAAATGGAGCCAACACCGTTGCTGATGATTCTTGTTGTAACTGACGGCCTGTTCATAGAATCCGTCCCCATTCTTGATGCGCTTTAGCGGATGTAACTTGCGTAAATCCACGCACGATCCACTCGTGGGCCAAAGCAAACCAGGAATCCATCTCGTGCCAGTCACTGCTGGCGGGCCCTCTGGCTGTCAGCTCCAATATCACCAGGCTCTTCTTGTCACTGACACGGAATCCATGGTTGATGGAGACGTGCAAGATTCCTCTCTTGTCCGGCAGTTCGTATTGCAGGCGCGCGGCCCCTGTGCGGGGAGCCGGCAGAAACCCATTTGAAGCCTCATGAGTCCAAAAGAAAACGGGGATGTAGTGGCGAATTCCTGCAGGAAATGGCTCCGCTCCCTCTAAGATGTGATTGATGTATGTCAATTCATACTGGCTTGCCTGTGGACGACCCTGGCCCGTCGAAGCGAGAAAATCGAGCAAGTCCTTCCAGCCCCGAACAAACCGGGAGAACGCTTCAGAAAAGCGGGGATAATTGTCGGATGGCTGTAACTTTCTCCAATTGGCGAGGAATCTTGAGACTTGGAGCTGACAAAGAAAATCTCCTTTCTTTGTCACAAAGAACACACGACGTAGCGGGGGGAGATCCATCAATTCCACTTGGGGTTGCGATGGAACCGGTTGAGCCTGCGCGATCTCATGAATCTCGGGTAGAGGTGCATGATCTTCAAATTGAGGATATTCCGATTTGATCCGATCATGAAACTGTCCGAAATGAACTGACGAAAAACGTTCCATCTCCTGGAACTGAATCCCGCAGACAACTTCAATGAGCGGAGGGTTTTGATATGCAGGAAGCTCTGTCATTGGCTTTTCCATCTCCTAGACTCTATAGCAAAAACCCGGTTCCTGTCCAGAAGCTTGCCAAGGCACATGGACGCCCAGGCTCACGAGAATTTGGACACACACCGAAGTACCAAAGAACGGTGGGTGTCCACGTCTCTCCAAGTCTCATATCGATCCGCAGTCGACCCTGCAATACCGGTAAAATCAGCCGATCCAATCAAGCGGAGATTTCACGTGCGAAATATTGGATGGCGTTTAGCTTGAAGTCGTCGAGGTTTGTGAACTGTTTATCGCAAGCGCTGGTGAGGCGGGTCACGTCTTTTCGGCCAAGCTTGCTGAAGTCTTCGTGAACCACGATGCTCTTGTAATGTAATTGCGCTCGTTGAAACTCCAGACAACTTATGGTTGTGAGGCGGGCCTTGGCGACATCTTTTACACCAAACAGGTAAAGAGGTACGCCATTGGGTTTGAATTCCCAGTCCACTTCCAAATCATCGCGTTCAGGAATGGGATACACTGTCGATCTAGGGGTATAGCGCGAAAGATTCTCCGTGATGAATTCGGCCAGCATTTCCTCGAACAGACTCACAAGCACTTCCCTTTTAAACAGGCGCATGTTGCACGCCTTGGAAATTGCCTGCGCAAACTGAAGAATGGCCGGATAAAGCGATTCAATGCCGGCGTCAAGAAAGATTGTTCCATTTTCCTCTTGCACCCCGTTCTCGGCAAGGATGCGGCGAAAAATACGTTCCTTGTTTGGCGTATCGATTTCGAAGGAATAGGAGATCCGCATAATAGTCATTCCATGATCACTTATGCGGACGGTCTTTGATCCATTAACCTGGAAATCACGAGGCACGTCGAGGAAGATATCCACCATATCCCCATCCTCATGGAATAACGGTGCGAAGAGCTGCTGGACTCCGGGCCGCTTTTCATGGAGGGCAATTTGTGCGCTGAACTGCTGATTGAGGATATCGAGGATCGTCATAACTTCGTCTCCTCCCCCGGGAACAGGCGGCGCTGAATCAGGCCTGGGAAGTATCGGTCTCCCTCATTCAGGCTGATTCGATGACAGAAAACACGAACGGCTTCGGCGAATGAAGCATATTCTCCGGTCTGCTCGACAAACCTGGGCTCTTTGACTCCCGCGCTCAGATCTTCGGCCCGAACGCGGTGAATGTGGTAGACGGCATGGTGAGAATGCGTTCTGGTGCCGCCATGCTGCCCATTGCATCGAATCAAAACAAATTCACCCGGATCTTCGCGAGGAATATAGACGAGACCGATGGAAAAGTTTTCCTGGAATTCCTCATTTTGACGCATGAAGACCCGGAATTCATGCTTTCCATCATTGGATCTGAGCGTCATCTCGTTGCGCTTCATCTTGCCTTCGAGCTTCATTTCTCGCCGCGGAGGATCGACCACCTCCTTAGGACATGCGATCAGGTCAGCAAGATCCTGCTCGGAAAATGATAGCATGCTGCCTATTATGCCGACACGCCGATGGTAAAACCAAGCGGATTGTTTTGGGGATCAGGGCCAGGTTGCACCACGCCTGATGGCAGCGTATCCTCTGGAGACAGAGATATGATCAAAGAACATGATTGCGTGATCCTAACCCAAGATCTTGCAGATGAAGGCCTGGTGGCCGGCGACGTCGGCACTGTCGTCCACGTTCATCAATCGGGCACCGGCTATGAAGTAGAGTTTATGACCCTTGCCGGAGAGACCCTGACGGTGACAACTTTGCTGCCGTCGCAGCTCCGCCCAATCGCCCGCCGCGACGTAGCCCACGTCCGCGAGATGACCCCTGCCTGAAGAAATAGGAGACGCGCACCTTGACCGGGAATTGGTGAACAACCCG
>JBEKYG010000058.1:0-12103 GCA_049511215.1 Acidobacteriota bacterium
TCGCGCATCCGCAATGCAGACCTCGCGCGATTCACCGTCGATCGACTCATGTCGATCCTCAACCGCCTGGGATCGCGCATCGAAGTGAAGGTCAGGGTGCGGCGCACGGAAGCCGTCAGCCAGAGAGTGCCGGCATAGGGAAAATGGTGACGACCTCCACTGCTGTCCCACTGAGCAATTCTGACGAAAATGGGGACGCAGTGTCCCCGGTTTCGTGCGTCCCGCTCGCAACAGGCAAAATAAGTATTGTGCCCCCAGATCTCGGAGGCTCGTGATATCATAAAGCGGCTTGGAAATTGTGGTTTACGGAAGGAATTCGGATGCTGACAAGGACCGGGAAAGAAATAAGAATTCCACGCTCCGAGTGGGACCGTCTTAAAAAAAATCCCTCTTTTGTCGAATTGGTCGAGCTCCTCGAGGATCGGGACGATTTGCAGATCGCAAGAAAAATCCGCGGCAAGGATTTGACGCTGAGCCAGTACCTGGAGAAGCGTGGCATACAAGGTCGTCGTTAAACCGTCTGCGCAACGAGACCTTGATTCGCTCGACGAGCGGGAGGTCGAGAGGATCGCCCTGCGTGTTGCCCATCTGACCGATGAGCCGCGCCCCTTTGGAGTCCAGAAGCTCACCAGCACGGGTGGGTATCGCATAAGGGTTGGAAACTACAGGGTGCTCTATGAGGTGAGTGATTCACGCCGGCAAGTTTCCATCTATCGAGTCAAGCATCGCCGGGATGCATACCGGCGCAGCCGCCATTAAACCATGGCATCGATGCGGCAAATGTGAATGCATTAGCCTGGCACCATTTTGCGTCCTCTCCTATCTCGAAGCGTTGGAGCACCTACTTCGGCATTTCACACCGGGCGCTACGATCCAAGTCTGCCGCTAGGCCGGAAGATTGCGCGATACAGGCTGGCAGACCCCCGCTTAAGATCGAGCCGCTTCGATAGGGAGAATAATCCATGAGCCATCCGATCCGTTCTGTGCGCTCGTTCCAAATCGTTGGGCCCTTTATTTTAGAGGTACAGTTTGACGATGGAATAACTAGGATCATTGATTTTAGTCCGGTCCTACATGGGGAAATTTACGGCCCGCTGAGTGATCCTGCGCTGTTCGACGCAGTGCGAATAGATGCCGACGCGCACACCTTGGTCTGACCCAATGGCGCAGATTTTGATCCAGCCAGCTTACACGACTGGCCAGAACTTGGAGATAAGCTTGCCACCATTGCCCGCGGCTGGTCTATGGTCTCCAGCAAATCCCGGGATTAGGTCAGCTAACAAAGGCATCCAGCCGCCGGCGCCTCGCTGACCGCGCAAAGACTATTGAGCAGTCAGCCATTTCCCTGGCGCTTCCGGATAGTGTTGAGACGATGCTTTACGGACTCTAATATTTCCCGAGGTTCCCGCTCGCGTGTGCGCGCAAGAGCTCGATCATAAGAGTCCTCCCACAGCTCGGAATGCCTCTTTAGGTCGATAAGCACAGCGGTTTTATCGCCCTTTTCGTCGGCAAGGAACTGAACACCCTTCATCTAGGAATCGTAGTGCATGAGTACCCAAGTCGCTGAGGAGCCATGAAAAACTCGATCTTCACCATTTACCACAAAGACTCGAAGACTCTACGGAGGTTTCGAACCATGGGATTTCTTCGAGCCTTAGAGTCTTCGAGTCTTTGTGGTGGCTCGCTGCGTCCCTTCAGCCTTCCTGACACCAAATTATTCAGATCTTCTGAGAGACGAAGGCCCTCTCGACGCTCTTTGGTTTTGGCATCTGGGTTGGCTTCTCTTTACCACCGAAACTGTCGATCATGACACCATCTTGCTGTCTAAACATTGGACACTATTAAGTCGATATTTTACAGCTGCTTAGCTGGAAATCCCAAAAATGTGCCTAGTTTGTTTACATTCAGGCATTTTGCGGTTGCCAGGGATCGTTCGTATAAACAATTGATATAATTGACATTATAGACCAGGTGATTCTCTCCAAGATCTGGCCCTGACTTTGCATAAGGAAGGATGTGGATCGTGAGTGTTTGGGGATTTGCGAGGGGATATGGAACTGACAGAAAGAACCGACCAAGAAGAACTCGGATCGCGATTGCTGCAGCAGTGCCGCATGGACGATCCGGAAGCCTGCAATGCTCTGCTGGCGCTTTATAACCGCAGGATTTTCAACACCGCCTTTCGCATCTTGGGCGAGGAGTCATGGGCGGAGGACGCGCTTCAGGAGACGCTAATCAACATGTATCGAGGGCTCAACCGCTTTCGGGGAGCTTCCAAGATATCGACGTGGGTAAGCAGGATTACGGTCAATGTCTGCCTGGGCATGATTCGCAGAGGGCGAAACAAGCGCTTCGTCGCGCTGGATGAAGATATGGCTGCCAGAGAGCTGCCCGCCTTCCCAACCCCTTATATCGACCCGCATAAGCACATGGCGACCAGCGAGATGGGCACATTCATCGCGGAGACGTTCCGGCGCATGTCTGGAAAGCAAGGGGAGGTCGTGCGCCTGCACGATATGGAAGGGAACACGATACCCGAGGTCGCCCGCATCCTTGACTGCCCGGTCGGAACGGTTAAGTCCCGCCTTTTTTATGGAAGACAAGAGTTTAGGGACATCTTTAATGCCCTCATGAACGAGAGAACCCTCTGCCACAACAACCCCAACTAGAGCCCGCCCCCAAAATGCAAACCGCGAAGACCTCAAAGAACCTGGCGAAAAATCCTCGGGACCTTTGAGGCCTTCACGGTTTGTCCTCACCATTCTAGACCGGATTACTGCAGGCTAAAACCACGGCCTTTGGCCGTGCGACCCTGAAAGGCTCTGCCGTTCCGGCGAGCCGTCGATACCGTCTACTACCTACCGCACGGCCAGGAACGAAGAATCCTCGGGGTCGGGGTCGCTATCGGTATCGGAATCGGCATTGAAAATCGAGGCTTATCAAGGAACAGGATGGCTACCATCGACTCCGATTCGATCCCGATTCCGATACCGACCCCGACGCCGAGGGTTACTCCGAATCGCCCGCTGTGCGGGGCAAGCCAAAGCCACGCCTTCTAGGCGTGGTCGATTATGCCTTCTTGAAGGCCTCCTTGATTCTCTCCGGCGTCATGGGGAATTGGAATAGACGGGCGCCGGTTGCGTCAAAGATTGCATTGGCAACGACTGCGCCCATAACGACAATCGGCGGTTCGCCACCACCCTGAGGTTGCAACGAATCGTTCTTGATCAGGATCGTTTCAATCGTAGGGAGCCAGGAAAAGCGAGGCAATTCGTAAGTATCAAAATTTGCGGTCGCAATAGCGCCGCCCTTGAAGCTGATGTCTTCTGCCAGGGTGTACCCCAAGCCCATGGTGATGCAGCCTTCCATCTGCAACTTTGCCCCTTCAGGATTGATGACGATGCCCATTTCCTGAGCGCAGACGACGCGCACCGCCTTGACGTTTCCGGTCGCTTTGTCGACCTTGACTTCTGCCATGGCGGCAACGTAAGTGCCGGCATCGAGACCACAAGCGAGCCCATAGCCGCGGCCGCTGGGGGCTGCGGCCTTCTTCCAGCCAAATCGTTCGGCGACAGCCTGGAGAACCGGGCGCAATCTTGCGTGGCGCGTGTCGTCGAGGTTGTTCAATCGGAATTCCAGCGGATCAATCTTCGCCTTGGTGGCCATGATGTCGACCTGCGACTCTCTGCTAAAAACGTTCGCCGGAGCTCCCGGGGCACGCCAGGGGCCGGTGCCGAAAGGATGCGGGTTGGCTCCCCCTGCTCCACCCCCCATTCCCTGTCCGTAGGACCTGATGATATTGTTGGGGACTGCATATAACTGTTCGGAGCTTCTCGTTCCGGCGGCATAGACGTTGTAGTCCCACAAGCAGATCTTGCCGGTGCTGTCGATGCCGGATTTGATCTTGACGACGGCCGCGGGCCTGAACGTATCGTAAAAGAACTCCTCCGCGCGGCTCCAGGCAACCTGAACCGGCTTGCCGGTGATCTTCGCAAGCCTGGCTGCCTCGACTGCCTGTGGGGAAGCGGTCTTCCCACCAAACCCGCCGCCTACGAAAGGAGTAATGATGTGAATATTTTCTTGTGTGAGCCCGAGAGCCTGTGCGATCGGCCCGCGGCTGGTAAACGGGCCTTGAGTCCCAACCCAGACCGTCACCTTCCCGCCTTCTATCTTGGCGAATGCCGTGTGAGTTTCGATCGGAGCGTGGGCGCCATATGCGCCGAGATACTTGCAATCAAAAACCGCTGCCGCGGCTTTCTCGCCTGCTGCCAGATCTCCTCGAGCGTCGGCTTCTTGAGCTCGAGGGGCCGTCTGCAGGATGCGGTCGAATATGGTTACATTGTCAATCCCGGCGAGCGGGTTTGGATTATCAAACTCAGCCTTGATGGTTGCGAGCGCTTTCTCAGCCGCCTCGGGGTCCTGATGGAGGACTGCTACGAGCCCGTCCTGATTGACGACGACCACTCCCGGCATTTTCTCGGCCGCCGAGGTATCGACTTTTTTTGCTGTGGCACCGTGTGCCGGCGGGCGCAGGACCTTGGCGTACAGCATGCCGGGCTCCCGATAGTCGCCCGCAAACTTCGCCTTACCCGTCACCTTCGCCACACCGTCGGTGCGCACCGTAGGCTTTCCCATTACTGCAAAGTCGGAGACCGACTTCAGCACCACATCACCGTCGAGTTTGCGCGTGATTTTCTCGCCTTTGGCAAGCTGCCCGTAAGTCACCCGGGTTTTCTTGTCGGCAGTGAGAAAGACGACGCCGTTTTCGACGCCCAGTTTGTCCTTCGGCACCTTGAGTTGTTCGGAGGCGAGCGTGAGCAGAATGGCTTTGGCCTCGGCCGCGGCCTTCCTTAGGGAAGGGCCGAAAAAGCGGGTCGACATCGATCCGTAAGTCCCGCTGTCAAACGGACAGAGATCGGTGTCTCCCATGATCATCTCTACAGATTCCAGCGACACGCCGAGTTCATCGGCGGCCATTTGGGCCAGCGACGTGACCACCCCCTGTCCCATCTCGATCTTTCCTGAGTAGACGGTCACCTTGCCATCCGCCCCGATCTTAAGATAGGCATTCAGATCGGTTGGAGTTGCCGGGCCCCGGCGCTCCTGCTGCCCTATCAAGATTGGGGCATCCATGGCAAAAAAAACGATGATGCCTCCTCCCACGAGCCTCATGAAGTCGCGCCGGTCCAGGGAGGATCCGGCTGTCCCTGTTGACGTTTCGAAAAATTCGGATTTTTCATCTTCCATGGTATGCCTCACTTTTTCGCAACACTTTCGATTGCCTGGACAATACGATTATGGGCGCCGCACCGGCACAAATTCTGATCCATGCCTTCGATAATCTGGGCTCGCGTTAGTTTCGGATTCTTCAGCATCAGGCCATAGGCGTTCATGATCATGCCGGGAGTGCAGAAGCCGCATTGAAGGGCATCGTGCTCGGCGAATGCTTTCTGCAGCGGATGGAGGTTTCCGTTCGTGGCCAATCCCTCGATGGTAATGACCTCTTTGCCGCGAACATTCTTTACCGCCACCTGACACGAACGCACGGCTTCCTTATTGACGATTACGGTGCACGCGCCGCACAGGCTCGCGCCGCACCCGAACTTCGTTCCAGTAAGTCCCAAGTCCGTACGCAGCACCCACAGCAACATTCGGTCGCCTTCGACCTCCAGTTTTGTGGGCTTGCCGTTGAGTCGAAAATCAATGGTCTCTTTCATAGGCTTCTCTTCCCCAAATAGTTGGTTTGGCTGGAGAGCGATTGTATCAGATTTTGGTTTTGGAATGCGGATTTTGAACCTAATAATCTCCGGACTGCGTTTTAGTAACTGCTTAGCCTCTTCAAAAGCAGCCACGGATTCCACGGATTTCACGAATTCATATGAATATTGCATGCGCGTATCAAGGCGCACCAAATGATGCCGTCGTCTTTGCCGGCATCCTGGAGGCTGCAAGAAACACCGCCTTTTGGTAGTGCCTTCATAAAATCCGTGGAATCCGTGAAATCTGTGGCTGCTTTTTTTCTTGTAGCGTCTGCATCGCAGGAGGTTCCTTCCTTTTCCTTTCAGGGGCCCAGGCCTCATGGTAAAATTCTTCCCTCTATAGGCGGGTGAGTCTGTTCTATGTCATTGAATTCTCAGGTATTCGCTGTGCGCCCCGACCATTCTGAAAAAGTCAAGCAACTGTTTCTTCGTCCCACGTCCCCCACCGCGGAGCTGGAGTATGCGCCTTGCTTTTACGTTGAAGCCAGGATCGACTTCGCCGACATCCGCTCGGGCTATCACATGACCTGTGGATTGAACAACATTCTGGATATCCATCCCTTCGAAGAGGATCTGCTTTGGACGCGAGACATGGTACGGAGGGTGGATCCGACATCTCTCCAGACGGCGAAACCGGAAAAAGCGAAGCTACGTCAATTGCCCGAATTTGTGACCGAGGAGCATGTATCTCGGATGGAAACCCAGTATCTCTCCTTCCTGCTGCGTCATTCGGAAGCGCGTGTCTTCCGCAACTTCGTTCTGAACATCTATTCCCATCCGGGTGAGACTAAGGAGGATTTTCAGATCCGTTGCCTGGATGTCTTCAATGAGTCCTTTCGCGCCGAGCTGGAAACGTTGCGCGAAGTGGTCAACCGGCGGTTCGAGCGCATCGAACAGAAATACGCCGGCCGCGACCGGGCCGGAGAATTCGAATTCGATCGCAGGATGACTCATGCCAAGAGCAGGTTTCACGCCGTGGCCGAGAGGATCGCCGAGCTTTTTCTGCAGACGGAATTGACGATGGAGACTGACGATGCTGTTGGGTTGCAGAATGCGGATTCGACGCGTCCGGACCTCGAGCAGTCACTGAATACGCTCGAAACGGACGTACGCCGGGATGTCTGGCGGCTGCTGAACTCTTATCAGGATAAGGTGCGGAACATCGATGAATACATCATCCATCCTGGTATCAGAGACCTTCATCTGGTGAGAACGTGCATCCTATGGATGCCCGTGGAGGTTTCCACACAATGACTCGGGGCAGGGTCGCGGTGGCGATGAGCGGGGGTGTGGACAGCTCGACAGCTGCGGCGATTTTAAAAGAACAGGGCTACGAGGTCGTCGGCTTCTCCATGCAGCTGTATGACCAGAGGCGCAACGGACCTGCGGAAGATGTACGTCAATTCGGACGCTGCTGTGCCCTGGATGATTTATACGATGCGAGACAGGTTGCGTCCCGGCTTGCCATTCCTTATTACGTCGTGAACTTTGAGCGCGAGTTCGAGCAGTTGGTCATTCGATCCTTCGTGGAAGACTATCGCAGCGGCCTGACGCCATCACCTTGTGTTCTGTGCAATTCGCGCATGAAGTTCGACCACCTGATGAGGCTCGCGGAAGAAGTCGAAGCCGGCCACGTCGCCACCGGACACTATGCGCGCGTCACCCAGGACGAATCGTCGGGGAGGTACCTGCTTTGGAAGGGGCTGGATCTTGACAAGGATCAATCCTACTTCCTGTTCGAGTTGCGCCAGGAGCAACTGGCAAAAGCCATGTTCCCTCTGGGCGGGCTCGATAAGGCCCAAGTGCGGCGGATCGCGGGCCAATACGGCCTGGACGTAGCGAATAAGCCCGACAGCCAGGAAATCTGTTTTGTGTCGGATGGAGACTATGCAAGCTTTGTCGAGAGGTACATCCGGGAGGAAGAGTGCCAGGAGGATTCTCTCGCAGGTGAGATCGTCGATTCCGAGGGCAGGGTGGTCGGAACTCATCGCGGCATCCATCGTTATACGATCGGGCAGCGGCGCGGCCTGGGCATTGCCCACTCGGCTCCCTTATATGTGCTCGACCTCCAGCCGAATGAGAATCGCGTGATCGTCGGCGAGCGGCCCCGGCTGGCAAGGCAATCCTTCCGAGCCGTACGCACGAACTGGATTGCGATTTCCGAACTGGTGCAACCCCTGCGTGTCGCCGTCAAGATCCGATCTCGGCATTCCGAAGCGCCGGCTACCATTACACCGATAGGAAGCGACTCTGTGCGGGTTGAGTTTGATACTGCCCAGATGGCGGTCACGCCCGGGCAGGCCGCCGTGTTTTATCTAGGCGAGCAGGTGCTCGGCGGCGCATGGATCGCCCGCGATGATTGCTCTTAGTAGGACTGATCCCAGCTTGCTTCGCTCGCCAACTCCTTGAGCCAAGGTACGAAGAGGAGGGAACCATATCGGATCCTTTCTGCCTCGGCCCTTTGAAACAACTAGACAAGCGTAACAGGAATCAACTTGTTATCAGTCAATTTGCCGATGCGGTTAAGGTAAACCATCGCCTCCGCCGGTCAGGCTTGCAGAAGCTCTGCTGCCCGGGCGATGTAGAGAATCTAAAATGGCGTGGGTTCATGCGAGTGTTTGAATGGTCACGAGACGGAGCCCTGAAGGGGCGCAACAGCAAAGCTCAGGGCGTGAGCTCCGGGGACAACGGCAGTGCTCAATAGAGCCCTGTAAGGGCGAAGCAGCCTGCGCCGCCCCTTCAGGGCTGTTTTGCGTGGGCGCATATTCCCAGGGCTTACGCCCTGGGCTGATCTGCGGCGCCCTTTCAGGGCTCCCTAAGCCCTTGCCCCTCTTCAGAAGGCTTGCTGCTCCCACCCGTTCCGCAGGCAGAGACTCACTCCGAACCGTTGTCAGCCAGAGGCGCTTCGGAATGCGTCGACATGACGTCGCTCTGCGGGCGATCGTTCGAGGCAACATCATGTCGCCGCAATTCAAAGTGCCCTTCAGGAGTAGCCGGTGAACCAATCCCATGCCGAATCCCGCTCTATACTGCTGGTAGTCGGGGAGACGTCCGCGGATCGCTACGGCGCAAGTTTGGTTCGGAGGCTTCGGACGCTTTGCAGCGGGCGCGAGTTGAGTTTTTTCGGCACCGGAGGAGATGAGATGCAGAAGGCCGGGGTGGAGATTCTCTGCCACACCCGGGACCTGGCGATCATCGGCCCTCGGGAAGCATTCCGGCATCTGGTCCGATATTGCCGAACCTACAGGTTGCTTACGGCGGCTTGCCGAGAACGGCGCCCTTCCGTGGCGGTGCTGCTGGATTTCCCGGATTTCAACCTGAGGCTCGCGAAAATACTGAAACGCCTAGGCATAAAAGTAATCTATTACATCAGCCCACAATTGTGGGCGTGGCGGCAGGGAAGGATCAGAACTATCCGCAAGTACGTGGACCGGATGTTAGTGATCCTGCCGTTCGAAGAAGAGTATTATCGGGTACGGGGAGTAAACGTGGAATTTGTGGGTCATCCGCTTTTGGAAGACTTCGAAGCCAACAGCGATCGGGAGAGGTTCCTTCGCGAACTCGGTCTGGATCCGGCACAGAAGACGATTGCCATTCTGCCCGGCAGTCGGCGCGGCGAAGTCGAGCACATACTGCCGACTTTTCTGGAAGCATCGCGGCTGGTTTTGCGCCATCTTACGGCGCAGTTTCTGGTTTCGGTGGCGCCGGCCATTGATCCGCGCCAGGTGGCCGGAATTGCATCGAGCATACTGGGAGAAAACGGTGACCGGAGGCAATTCCGCATCGTGTCGGCCCCGGCTCGCACCATCTTGGCGAACTCGGATTTCGGATTTATCAAGTGCGGCACGAGCACTCTGGAAGCAGCCCTGGTCGGAACCCCGTTTTTGATCGCCTATAAGGTTTCTCCCTTGAACTGGTACGTAGGCAACATTCTGGTTCGCAGTACCTACAAAGGGCTGGTAAACTTGATTGCCGAGGAGGAAATCGTCCCGGAGTACCTGCAGGGGGATGCCACCCCCGAGGCGCTTTCCCGAACCGCCCTGGATTATTTGGAGAAGCCTGAAAAGACGGCGGCGATGAGGGCGCGTCTGGCGGCAATTCGCAATCTGCTGGGATCGCGCTGTGCTTCAGAAAGAACAGCTGCGCTGGTGGCAGGGTATCTGGAGTGAAGAGAATGCAAATTCGAATGATAGGTAAACGCTTGCTGGCACTGTCAGGACTGGCTCTCAGCTTAGGTACAGGCCTCTTTCCTCAAGCCAGGAGACAAGCTTCCGCCCCTCCCCAAATCAGCGTCGAGAGCTACAACATCCAGTTGACTCTCGATCCGGATCCTCACGAACTGAAGGCCGTTGCAGCTGTCAAGTTCAAGGTAGTCCAAACTACGGATGTGGTTTTGTTTCAGCTCAGTGAAAACCTGTCGGTACTCAAGGTGACAGATGAGGGTGGGGGGAACCTGGATTTTAATCAGGATGAACCAGGCCCGGGGAGCATGGTCATTCACTTCCCCAAGCAGCTCAACGCCGGGGAGAGTGTCACGGTCAAACTCGAGTACACCGGCGGATTTGATCTCGACCGCTACAGCAGAAACTACACGCGCGATCAGAGCAGCGCCTATATCGGCGTCGAGGGCTCCTACCTCCTGTACCCGGCGAAGTGGTTTCCAGTCAACAAATTATTTGGGGATCGCCCCTTGGTGACTGTCGAGGTGACCGTGCCGCTCGGCATGACTGCCGTGGGTCCGGGAGTCCCAATGCCGATCGTAACGCACGACCTTACGGAAACCTTCGGCTGGTCTGCCCAGCAGCCGGTTATGGCAGCCTCGATTGTGGCGGGCCGCTATTTTGAGCGGAAGACTCAGTTTGGCGGCTTGACTATCGACACCTTCGCGCGCGAAGACCATATCGAGGCCATCAGGAAAGCCGCGGAAGTGCTGGTAAAGCCTTTGGAGTATTATCAGCAGCAGTGGGGGGATCCTGCCTCGGGAAAATCCTTCCGGCTTGTGGAGGTGGACGACAAACTTACACAGGTACCCGGAACCCTGGGAACGATATTCGTAACCCACAAAGAGCTATCGGATCCCGCGCCACCGTTGCGCTGGCTCGCCCGGCGGGCTGCCTATCAATGGTGGATGGATACCGTCGGGATTCGGAGCGCTGACGACCTTTGGCTCGCAGACGGCATGTCGTATTACTCAGCGGCTCTCTTCCTCGGAAAGGCCAACGGCCCCGAAGCATTGAAGGACGAGATCGACAATCTTGCGGTGCTCGGCCTTAAGTACGAGAGCAAGAGCGCGATTCGTGCCGGCATCGGTCTAGGATACGGAACCGACTATTATGAGTCGATAGTTGCGGGGAAAGGGGCGTCTGTCTTGAACATGCTCCAGGGCATCCTGGGCCCGGCGAAGTTTGCTGATCTGCTCCAGCAATACGTTAAGCAGGGTGGTGCCACGGTTGGCTCGGCCCCGACTTTTCAAAAGCTGGCGGAACAAATTTATGGCAAGGAGCTGGCTTGGTTTTTTGCCGAATGGATCGACACCATCGGAGTACCGAACTTGCAAGTGGATTATGTGATCTACAGGACCCGCGATGGTTTCAGGGTCTCCGGAAGCGTGAAGCAGGATCGGGATCTTTTCCGCATGCCGCTCGAGATCGAGGCTGAGGGCGAAGGGAAAAGCGAGCGGACCACCGTGGAGCTCAATGGCAAATCGACGACATTTGACGTCAACACCTTCACTTGGCCGCAAAAGGTGATTCTCGACCCGGACAGCAAACTCTTGAGGGACTCAGACGATCTTCAATTCAAAGTGCAACTCACCCTCGGTGCCGAACTCAAGGAAAAGGGCGATTATGTGGAGGCTGTCAGGGCCTATGAGCAGGCCCTCAAGGTTAACCCGCATAGATCGATCGCCAATTTCCGCCTCGCAGAGGTGTTTTTCGAGCAGAGCAATCTTCAGGCCTCTGCAAACACATTCCGTGAAGCCCTGAATGGCGACAAGGATCCCAAGTGGATCGAGGTCTGGTGCTACATTTACATCGGCAAGATCTATGACATCCTTGGCCAGCGGCAGCGCGCGCTGGCGGAGTATAATAAGGCCCTCAACACCAAAGATGGCACCAACGGGGCTCTCGACGAGGCCAAGAAATGGCTGGCCACCCCATTTACCAAAGACGCGACGGCGGTGGCAAAGGATATCAAGTAGCAAGGTGATCCAAGCTTTCCTGTAACTACTCAGGTGATTGCCGGAAAAACCTTGATGGAGATTGGAATCGGGGTCGGGATCGGTATCGGAATCGAAAGAAAACGGATCACTTTCGATAGCGATTCCGATTCCGATCCCGACCCCG
>JBEKYG010000059.1:0-12070 GCA_049511215.1 Acidobacteriota bacterium
CTGGCGCTCTTTTGGTACCACCCTGCGGTTTGGTGGCTGGTGCGCCGCATCGAAGTAACCCGCGAGCAGGTCGTCGATCATCAAGTCCTGGAATTGAACATCGACCGCCGCAAATATCTGGAGTCGTTATTGTGCACCGTGGCGAATCATGCCGTAGTGCCGTCCGCCAATCAGTTTTTCACGCGTCACTATCTTCAGGAGCGCGTCGCACTCCTGCTGGAGGAGGTTCACATGTCGACAGCACGCATCGTCGCCTCGCTGGCTTTGTTCGCGGTAGTCTTGAGTTTTGGCGCCATGATGGCAATGTCATCGTTTCCCCTGACGGCGCCCCCGAAAGTTCTCCCTTCCGCGGCGGCGCCAAAGGCAGCTGAGCTGGAGCAGCAGTCGGCAGGCGTCTATGCGACGGCAGCCCCAGGCTCGGCCGCTCAGCAACCGGTGGCTCTAAAGAAGGATCCCGGGTCTTCGAGCCTGAATTCTGGGCGCGCGGCGACAGCCCCACGGCCCAGCCAGGAAATGATCTCCGGCACGGTGATAGATGCCACCCGGGGACGAATTCCGGGTGTCGAGATTACCATTGCCGACCCGGAAACCACGGCCACCATCGCAACTGCGACCACGGATGTAAAAGGTGATTTTGCCATCGAGATCCCGGCAGGGCAGAAGGTGAAGCTGACCTTCCAAGCATCCGGTTTCCGGCCGACAGTTGTAAACAGTGCGCAATCCGGACAGCCACCCATGACAATTACTCTGATGTTGGGATCGGTAAACGAGACGGTCACCATTACAGCTAGCAGGCTTCCGGGCAGTTCTGCCCCCGCGCCGAAAGTTCATCCGATACGCGTTGGAGGTAGTGTCTGGCCCGCCAAGCTTATAAACAGGGTTGAACCGATCTACCCGGTGGAGGCACGGCAGCAAGGTATCGAAGGAGCGGTGATGCTTGAGGTCTACATCGGCCTGGAAGGCGAAGTCTTAAGCACCAGGGTTTTGAAGGGAATCCCGCTACTGGATGACGCGGCCATCGCGGCAGTCCACCAGTGGCGCTACACCCCTTGTCTGCTGAACGGCGAGCCTCAGTTGTATCCCACCACGGTCACGCTGATATTCAAGCTGGACAAAAACTGAGATGAAATTCATCGACAAGGAACCCGGATTTCGACGGAAAATCAAGATTCGCGACCGAAACGTGGCGAGAAATGCGGGCTGGCTGTTGGCCAAACCTGCGGGGCCTGCACAGGCACGGAGATTTTGGCAACGATTTCCTGCAGTTTTAGAAATTCCTCGGTTCTAACAAAGTAGGCACGGCGGCCGGGTCTGTAATAGTCGCAGACCCAGGTTTCGGAGGTGGTGAGCACGGCCACCGGAATCGTTCAGCGGTTGAAGCAGTCCGCATAGGAAAAGGCTCGCATTGAAATGGCGGAACGGCAGGCCAAGGAAGGGACGACGCTGCAAGTTGTGGTGACAGCTCAATGGCTCGGACAGACTCTCCGCGTCCGTCACCAGTACTCGGACTATGCGGTGTTCCTCGTGGAAAGCCGCAAGAAAATCGAGCCGCCAAAAATCAAAAAGGCCCCCTGATGGGCCTGCAACTGCAACGGAGCGCGGGCGCCCCGCCCGCATCAGCGGTGGATGGAAATTGAATCTTCCCATACGCAATTTGGGTGATGCGATCGCACATGCGGGAGAGGCGCCCGGCTCCAATCGCAGTTGATCGGAATGGGAGGATGTTGGATACTGTCGCGCATGAAACACGACACCATTGCGGTTATTGATTTCGGCGGCCAGTACGCTCACCTCATCGCGACCAAGGTCCGGAAGCTGCGCGTCCTCGCGGAAATCCGTCAGCCCGACGATCCGATCGAAGCATTTCTACCGTGCAAAGGAATCATCATCTCCGGCAGTCCCAGCTTTTCGGCTTTCGGCGAGGATTCCGGGTACACCAAGGCGATTTACGACCTTCCGATCCCAATTCTCGGTCTATGTTTCGGCCACCAGGAGATCGCGAAACATTATGGCGGACGCGTCATTCACGGCGGCCAGGAATGGGCGCACACGGAGCTGCGCGTCTCTGCCGAGAGCCCCATCTTCAAGGGCCTCGGCCCGGTAGAGACGGTCTGGATGAGCCACTTTGAATCCGTGGTTGAGGTCGGCCCCGATTTCAAGGAGATCGGCTGCTCTCGGCTGGGCAGCGGCGGAGAGGTTAATCGTTACGCGGCGATCGCATCCGAGAAACTGCGCCGATACGGCTTCCAATTCCATCCGGAGGTTGACGACACGGTTCACGGCCAGCAAATGATTGCCAACTTCGTGCTCAACATCTGCGCGTGCGCGTCCAGCTGGACAATGGGGAGCTACATCGACGAGCAGGTGAGCTCGATCCGCGAGCGGGCCGGCAACGAGTCGGTTTTTCTTCTGGCTTCCGGAGGCGTCGATTCAACCGTTGCGGCCAGGCTGCTCGGCAAGGCACTCGGACCCGAACGCCTGCACCTTCTTCACATCGATAACGGCCTGATGCGCAAAAACGAAAGCCGCGAGGTCATGCGCCGGCTCGGAGAGATGGGGCTAGGGCTGAATCTCCACTTTGTCGATGCCTCCCAGGATTTCCTTGCCGCACTCTCGGGTGTGGTAGAGCCTGAGAAGAAGCGCAGCATCATCGGGGACACCTTCATTCGGGTCTTCGAACGTGAGGCGCGCGCGCTCGGGATTGAGAGCCATCTTCTGGGTCAGGGAACGATTTATCCTGACACCATCGAAACAGGGGGCACACGGCGTGCCGATGTCATCAAGACTCACCACAACCGCGTACCCGTCATTCAGGAGATGATCGCGAAGGGCCGGGTGATCGAACCGCTGGCGGAGCTTTACAAGACCGAGGTCCGCGAACTCGGTGAACTCCTCGGCGTGGCGCGCGATGTGGTGTGGAGGCATCCCTTTCCCGGACCTGGGCTGGGTGTGCGCCTTCTGTGTTCGGACGGCAAGCCGGACAGTGCGGACTTCGCAGGCATGGAATGCAGTGTCCAGGAACTGGTCCGTCCATTGGGTATCGCAGGGCGGGTGCTCACGATCCGCTCGGTGGGGGTGAAGGCTGACCTGCGATCCTATGAGCACCCCGTGATGCTGAGCGGGATGACTTCGTGGAAGGAACTCGTCGAGGTGGCGGGAACGATTTTCCGGCTCGTTCCCGGAATCAACCGCTGCATCTGGAACCTCGCGGATACCCGGCCTTCTTCGTTCGCCCTGCTCCCGGCAACCGTGACCCGCGCCCGGCTCGACCTGTTGCGTGAAGCCGACGATCTCGTCATGGAGGGCTTGCGGCGCCACCACCTTTACCATGAAATCTGGCAGTGCCCGACTTGTCTCCTGCCGATGTCGGTCGACGGGAAAGGTCGGGAACTCGTCGTGATACGGCCGGTTCACTCCGAACGCGCGATGACGGCAGCGCCGGCGCCACTGCCCGAGGCGCTGATTGCGGAACTGCGCCGAGGCATCCTGGCTCTAGACGGTGTTTCGGGGCTGTGCCTCGACCTTACCCCCAAGCCCCCCGGCACCATCGAATGGGAGTAGAATGGGCCTCGCGACACAACCACGCGCCGCCTCACTCCGGAGAATAGCTACTTTTTCTCTTTAAAGCCCGCCGGGATGGCTGTGTCCGATTCGCTGGCTGCCGGGGCTGCCTTCAGCAGCTCGTGGTTCATGGTAAGGATCGTCGCCCGATTCTTAGGGGCATTATCATCTTTTTTGGCCGCCTTGCGCGCGAGAATGCCGCCCAGATTCCGCATCGGATTAATGCCTCCGCCTCCGCCACCCTGATCCCGCTGCTGCTTCTCGGCGGCGGCTGCCTGTTCTTTGGATTGGACCGTCTCGATCGTGGTGACCGTCAGGACGGCAGTCCCTTTCATCTTGGCCTGCTGCGCCTGGGATTTTGCCATCATTTCCTTCATGCCCGGATACATCGCCAGTGCCGCCGCCATCTGCTCGGCATCGGCGCCAAATGCATTGGGAAGATCCAGTTTCTGAAAGTAGCGCCGGTCAAATTCGGCGATCTCCTTCAGGGCAGGAATTTCAGGGCCCATCCACATATTGGACGTCATGACCATGCCACCGCCATCTTCAAGCGTCTTTCCTTTCTGGCGGGTGGTGATCGTAACGATGATTTCGCGGCAATCAAAACCATTGATGTTTTTTGTCTGGCCGGATTCCTTTGCCGAGAAATCCACCTCCATTTCCATACCCTGTTGCGGGCGCTTTTCGCCTGGCTCTTCCTTCGCCGCTTTGGCCGCTTTTTCCTGGGCATCCAACATTTTGCGTCTTATTTCCGCAAACGTGGCAACCTCGTAGGTCTTCTTTTTCAGATCGAGACTGTATACTTTCTCTTCACTAAGATCGATGATCGTCCCAGTGGTGTCGTTCATTTCCGCCTTCCGGTTCCCGCGAACCGCAACGGTGTTGACCGAGCCTTCCTTGGCGGCCTTCCCTCCAAACAGGCCCATCATCCTTCCGAGCGTGCCTTCGAATTTAACCAGGCTCTTTTCCTCGGTCTTGACATCAGCCCGCAAAAACCCGATTGATAACAAAAGCGACGACAAAAGCAACAACCCCAGGATTCGAATTCGCTTCATTCTCTCCTCCCCTTTGGCGGTGCCGGATCCGGCGCGGAAACAAGACTTCCCCTGCAGTCCCCACGGTCGGGACCGATATGCGGTAAGCTCCATGCCGGTGCGGATTAACCCTTCTTCCGAGCTTCTTTCTTTTTTCTCGGGCGGGTTTTTCCGTAGGTGCCGCGATTAATTTTCCCTCTCCTCGTGCGGATATCACCTTTACCCATCGCATCAGCCTCCATTTTGCAGCGCTTAGGAATCAGCAAAACCGCGAAGTTGATTTTATTCCCTAAAGCTCTGCGCATCAACAGAGCAAAGCATGCAGCTGTGAAACACCCGAATACCGCCAAAATCGGTGGCAGGCAACTGAAAATCGGTGGCAGGCAACTATTTCATCAATTTCCAGCCTGCAATTGCAAAAGACGCTTCGACATGCGATTGGTGAAATAGTTGCCTGCCACCGATTTTTGTATTTGGGTTTTCAGTCTTTGTCCGAGTTGCCCTGGAAACGGTCCTCCTCTTCCGCAAACAGGATATTGAAGCTGGTCAGCGTGCCGTAGCAACCGGTGACATAGGCTTGCAGCCTGACCTTCAGATCCTCGGCCATTTCTGTGCCGTTGATCTGCTGTTCGAGCACGCGCAAGCGGTTTCTCAACATCACGACCTTGTGGAAGAAGGTTTCGATCGGCCAGTTTTTTTCCTGTAGGCCCGGTTTTCCCGGCCGGAGAATCATCTCGCCCCCCCGCCATTTGTCGGCCATCGGCACGGGCGTAAGCCCGGTCTCTTCGCGAATGATCCTGCGCAGCAACAGTTCAAGATCCACGGGGCTGCCGTCTGATGTCGTCAAGTTGGCCACGGGCATTCTCCTTTCTCGATCCGAAACCAGCGGAGCTGCTCCCCTGTCCTGGCGCTCCGATCCTTGCTTTTCGGCACTTTCTTTGTTTTCTCCCCCCCGATAGTTGTGCTGGCTGCCGCAATAATCACAGATCACCCGCAGGATTCCCCCTTCGGAATCCGCGACAATCACGGTGTGGCCGCGAACCGTCTTGCAGGCGCGACACAGGTCCTGCAGGGAATCGCCGGCCCGGAACCGGCGCTGAGTGTTCCTATTCATGGCAGTGTCTTCTTTCAACGCAAGCTCAATCCCATTCTCCTTGCCGATGATGAAATCTCCCCCGGTGTCGAACCGCACTGCGATCCATGTGAGGTTCTGGGTTCGATTTTCACCCGCGTTTTCGAGATGCGGACGTCCCACATCTGCATTGACCTCGAATTTCGGCGTTTGCGGATACGTCGCCTTTCTCAGTCGAAGATGGTTGGGGAATCCGCATTCTCCAGGGCGGCAAAGGCATCCTCGATGTGGCGAGGCCTGGTGCGTTCCCCGGACAGCACACCCGGGATCTCATCCTTGCCGAAAAATGCGACCTCCGAGGTTTCGGTGCTGACACGCGCTTTACCTCCGATCAGGTCGCACAGAAAGACGATTTTGAAGGCGTGGAACACTTCGAGCGGGCCGGATCGGTTGGCGTCATAAACGCCGATCACCTTGCGGGCTTTGACGTGGAACCCGGTCTCCTCCCGCGCTTCTCGTTCGGCGGCATGAGACGGAACATCGCCGACGTCCGCCCAACCGCCCGGCATGGTCCAGCCGCCGTCGGCGCGTTCGCGCGCCAGCAGCAGCTTGCCGTCGCGGAAAACCGCGGCGCGCACGTCCACCTTGGGAGTGGCATAGCCGATTTGTGCATGGAATGCCTCTGCCAGCCGCAAAAACCGCACCTCCGAGTTTTCGCTGAGCATTTCCGCGGCGATGTCCTGGAGCCGACGGCAGCGCTCGCGCTGAAAATCGTCATGTGCGTAGTGATATCCGGTCTGCGCCAGCGATTGAATTTCGCGCGCCCATTCCAGAATGCGAGGATTCTTCGGATCGGCCATGAGCCCCCACGACGGCCGGCGCCGATGCTACGTCTCAGTATGTCCTCCGCCGGTGGCCTGAACGGTCATGCGGAAGGACTTGGCTGGCGGAGCGTCGCTGTCCCAAGGGCGACGCAAAGCGAGTTCGACGGTGGCCCGGCCGGCCTGTTCGACCCGGTAGGTCCAGGTGTGTACTCCGGCCCGCCCAAGAACGGCAGCGTCCGGTGGCTCATAGGTATCATCGACTAAAGTGCAAACCGGCGCGGCGCCTGCATCGATCTGCCATCTGAAACCTGCCGTGCGGTTCTCCTCGAGACGAATTCGGAACGTCCGGCCTGGTTCGAGCAGGATCTCAGATCCATGCGCGCGCTCATTAAATACCTTCAGAACTCCCGACATGTCCTTGAAATCCCAAGAAAACAGCCATTAATTCAAACTCGGGTGTAGACCAAAACCTGTCCGCTTTTTCGCGCGGCTCGGCTCGGCAGCGGGCCTGGAATCTGCCGTCTTTTGGAGTGCGGCCGACGGACGCACAGGGCACGCGCGCGACGGAACCTGGACACTCCAGAGGAAAAGCAGACATTTTGAGCGAGACCATGTCAGGAGTTCCTATTCTTTATAACCATTGTGCCGTGTCTCACGGCAATCGTCAACCGGGACAGGCGCATGCCTGAATCCGGCGGCGGGCGCACTCCGATTTACACCGCAACCACACGTATGGTCCAGAAGTCGTCAGACAGGTACGCGTCAAGGAGATATGCATAGGGCATTGTGAAATAGCCGGCCAGGCCCCACTTCGGCCCCCAGGAATTCCTGATAATGAATCGTTGCGTCGAATCATCGTGCCCAACCGCGAGCACGGCGTGTCCTCCCAAGACATTCTCTTCGGGGCCGGGCATGTTCAGGTGGCCGGTCTTGGCAACCTGCTCACTCTCGAACCCGTCGTACACCGTAAATCCCAATACAAATGGGTATCCGTCCGCAAGACACCCCTTCATTTGTGTCAGATTCCGGGCGACCCGTTGATACGAGGTTACCTTGTGAGCCGCGGCCGCCTTGTAAACTGATGCCGGCGGCTTCTTCTTAAATGGGCCGGGATTCGCGTCGCTGTAAGGCCACAGCGTTTCCTCCGGCGCGCCTTGCTTGGTCACGCTTTTCACGCCATCGCGAATTTGGGCGCCGGAATCCTGGTTCACCGTACCCTCCATGGCCCGCTCGTTGTAATAAATGAAAAGACGCGATGGAGTGAATGGGGCCTCAGGCATCGGATCCAAGGCATTCTGCTTGATCAGATCAAACTCCATCGCGGCAGCAATGGCGTTGGCCGTGCAGCTGCCGAGGTGGCCCTGATCGTAAACGGTCTTCGGACACTGTGATCTCAAGTCAACCTTCGGTGGAAGTGCGGCCAGTGCGGCGGCCGGCGCAGCGTACAGATGATCCCGCTGATCGGGCAAATCCGGAATCCATCCGTATCGAGCTATCTTTCGTTTCGGCATTTTCCCCCCTTGAGATGCGTATGGCTATCGTGTACTGTCCGCGGCGGCGGTTGTCAAGCTTTTCCTCGCGGAAACTGCGATTCAGACAGTGGTGAAAAAACATGGCCACAAATCACCTGGAGCGGCAATGCCGCAACCAAATCAACCGCCAAGACCCCAAGACCCCAAGACGCCAGGAAAATACTCAGGAATTCTGGCGTCTTGGTGTCTTGGAGACTTGGCGGTTAATAGTCTTTTCCAAGCGGGAAAGTATGAAGGTAGTGACGTATCGCATCCCGAACCCGGCGGAAAGCGGCTAAGCATTCCTCTTCGGGTCCCCGCACACTTGCGGGGTCGTCAAAGCTGTGATGGATGCGGTTTGTGGGGCCGGGGAATAGAGGGCAACTCTCTTTGGCATGATCGCAGACCGTGAGCACATAATCGAAGTGCTGGCCGGCAAACTCATCAACTGATTTCGAGCGGTGTTCGGAGATGTCGATTCCGATCTCGCGCATCACCGCAATTGCCTCCGGCCTGACCTGACTGGGACACGTGCCGGCGCTCGCAACCTCGAAGCGGTCGCCGGCATCGTGCCGAAGAAGCCCTTCAGCCATCTGGCTTCGGGCGGAATTGCCGGTGCACAGGATCAGGACTCGTTTCATGTCAGCTTTCCGTCCCATGAAGAGCCGGAACGGGCGCCGGACTGGCTGGAAAGAACTTCTGGAACCAGAGTGCCACGTTAACCAGGGAGATGAGGACCGGTACTTCCACCAGTGGGCCAATGACCGCCGCGAAAGCAGCTCCCGAATGGATTCCGAAGACCGCGACCGCCACGGCTATGGCCAGCTCGAAATTGTTGCTCGCCGCCGTGAACGAGAGCGTGGCCGTTTTCGGATAATCCGCTCCCAGCTTGTGCCCCATCCAAAAAGAGACCAGGAACATAACCACAAAGTAGATCAGGAGCGGGACGGCGATCCGCAGCACATCCAGCGGCAGCCGGATGATATAGTCGCCTTTTAGCGAGAACATCACCACAATGGTAAAGAGAAGCGCCACCAGAGTTAGCGGGCTGATCCGTGGGATGAATCTCTGCTCGTACCAAGCCTTCCCACAGCCACGAATGAGGACGAAACGGGTAAGCATACCCGCCAGGAACGGAATGCCCAGATAGATGAAGACGCTCCGGGCGATATCCCGAATCGAAACGTTCACTACCGAGCCCTTAAGCCCGAACAATTCAGGAAGCACGGTTATAAAGACCCAGGCGTACACGGAGTAGAACAAAACCTGAAAGATGGAATTGAAGGCCACGAGACCCGCGGCATACTCTGTGTCTCCCTTCGCGAGCTCGTTCCAAACGATCACCATGGCAATGCAGCGCGCAAGGCCGATCATGATGAGGCCGGCCATGTATTCGGGATAATCGCGGAGGAAAATAATCGCCAGAGCAAACATCAGGATGGGACCGATAATCCAATTCTGAAGAAGCGACAGGAGGAGGATTTTCCGGTTTCGGAACACCTCCCCCATCTCTTCATAGCGCACCTTCGCCAGCGGCGGATACATCATCAGGATGAGGCCAGCCGCGATCGGGATCGAAGTAGTTCCCACCTGAAACTGGGTAATGACCCGGACGAGACCCGGAAGCGCGTACCCTGCGCCTACTCCAGCCGCCATTGCCAGGAAAATCCAGAGAGTGAGATAACGATCCAGGAATGAGAGTTTGCGCCCGATACGTGCCATGAATGCCAGCCCGTTACGAAAGAGGTTTGCGAGCGCGAATAAACGCACTCATGAATTTGCCCTCTACCTGCGGGGCAATGGCCTCGATGTTGATAGATTTGTCCTGGAGAAAGGACATGGCATCTTCGAGCCCGTAAATCCGGGTCGGCTCGATGTTGACATCGTCGAAGCCGGCTGCCGTGAGCTTTTCCCGGTACTCGGTATCTTCCAGAGCCCCGGCCACGCAACCCGCCCACAACAGGATGCTCTTCCTGATCTCCGCGGGAACCGCGCCTCTCGTGACCACGTCGGATACGGCGAAGCGCCCTCCCGGTTTTAACACGCGGAATGCCTCTCGCAAAACCCGATTCTTGTCTGCCGACAGGTTGATCACGCAGTTGGAGATGATCACATCCACCGAATCATCAGGCAATGGGATGTTCTCGATTTCGCCCTTTAAAAATTCGACGTTCTCTACTCCCGCCTTCTTCTGGTTTTCGCGGGCAAGAGCCAGCATTTCATCGGTCATGTCGAGCCCATAGGCCTTGCCGCCTGGGTAAACCCGCCTGGCCGAAAGCAGGACATCGATCCCCCCGCCGCTGCCCAGGTCCAGCACGGTCTCTCCCGGCTTCAGTTCGGCGAGGGCCGTCGGATTTCCACAGCCCAGGGAAGCCAGCACCGCCGTCTCGGGCAACTCACCCTTCTGCTGCTCGCTGTAAAGATTTGCCGTGATTGGATCGGCAGCCGAACAGCAGGACGGGCTGCTGCCGCAACAGGCGCTGCCGGTTCCCGAAATCACTCTTAATGCGGCTTCGCCATATTTTTCTTTCACAACCTCTTTCACGTCCATGGATAAATCCCCTTTCAAAAGTTAACAATCAGTTCATAAGTAAGTTGACATTTGGCGGCATCAAGAAGAGAGGAGAACACTCTATCCGTCGGTATCGGTATCGGTATCGGGGTCGCAGTCGCAATCGCTATCGCAGTCGCAATCGGTTGCATAGATCTGCAAAAGCCGACTGCGATTGCGACCCCGATACCGATACCGATGATCGCACCCAAAGTGAACACGACCTCCGTCTAGGTCCTCATTTTTCGATCAAATGTCCACCTATTTATGAACTGATTAGTAAGAATCCGTTTATTGCCGCCATCCGTCTGGCTGACATCGGCATCCAGCACTGTCAAGTAAAGGCGTGCTACCGCCGGGAAAGGTGTCACCCAAGCTCGTTTCATCATCCGGCTCTGCTCCGATTCAGACGTTGAGAAGCCCTCTTTACAACTTGCAAAGCCGGACTATGGCTTCGGGTTTGATCGCCTTGTTCCGAGTGCAGCACTCGGCGAACAGAAAGCTCAGGATTTCCTGCAGAACCTTCGTGTCGGCCGTGTACCAGAGAAACGTGCCCTCACGCTTCACCCGCACCAGACCTTCATTCTTGAGCTTGTCGAGGTGATGCGACAGTGTCGAGTTTGGGATGGCCAATTCACCCTGCAGGTCACCGACGATCATTCCGTCAGGATGGGCTGATAAGAGCAGCCTCATGATGCGCAGCCGGGCGTCATTGCCAATGGCGGCAAACATGTCTGCATAGCGAGTGATCTGTTCCGATGTCGGCTTGCTTTTTGTATTATCCATTTCGATACCTATAGAAACATATTTCGATATTATTGGATATAACGAAATATGTCAAGATCTTTTTCCGCGATTCACCACCAGGACGCAAAGACTCCAGGACGCCAAGAAATCCAAGGCAGCGAAAGCGCAGCCCTGATTGATCGCTGAACTGGTTCAGCGGCGGACGCCGGGATCACCCGTCGGCGGCGGCGCGTGGTCTTCCTTTCCGCGAGGACCGAGCAATTTGGTGAAGATGGGCTTCAATGCATCCGCCCAGACCTGATAGCCCTTAAGCGTGGGATGCAATTTATCTTGGGCGTTCATCATGCCGTCGAGCAGTTTGCCATCGCGATCCGCCAGTTTGCGATTGATGTTCAGATACCAGATTCTTTTGCCGTCGGCAAGCTTGGCCAGATTGCGATTGATCCTATTGATCGTCGGCATCACGGCCATATTGTCGTTGCGAGGGAAAATGCCCATCACGATGACGGTGGCGCTGGGAGCCTTTGTCTCCAAGACCCTCAGGATCGCCTGCAGGCCCCTGGTAATATCCGCTGTTTTGTCCTCATCACCCCGGGGGAGTCCGGTATTCCCGACGTTATTGGTGCCGGCGAGCAGGACAATGACCTTCGGACTTACTCCGTCCAGTTCTCCATTGTTAAGGCGCCAGAGGATGTTTTGGGTGGTATCGCCGCCCCACCCGAAATTGGCCGCGTTCCAGCCGAAGAAGTTCTGCTTCCAGTTGGCCAGCA
>JBEKYG010000060.1:0-12052 GCA_049511215.1 Acidobacteriota bacterium
CCGAGATCACGATCGAACGTACCGAGTGGCAGGTGTCCCGCCTTACGGGCTACCTCGAGCAAGAGGCAGTCAGAAAACCCAAGCGAAGGCCTCCGCCGGAAGTGCTCCAGCGCAGCCGACACGACCTCCGATTCTTGAAGCGTGAGATCCTTGTGAGTCAAGAGCATGTCAACGGCTGTCGCGATCTCCGACGCTCCCAACTCGTAGACCGCGGAAAGCACATAGGTCGCCTCCGCCAGTGCGAGATGTGAGACCCAAGCACCCGGTTCGCCACATGTGGATTGCGGACGAAAAACGGCGTAACTGGAAACTATGGCCCTCGCTCCGGCGGAGTCCCAATCTGGGAGATCTCCCCGGGCAGCCTCACACAACCTATGTCAGGGCGCTCATCTCGCCGCTTCTGGACCGGACACCAATTTCCGAATAGCCGTCTACACATCCAAGTGACCGACAGCACTGATGGCGTAGCTTCGCAAAAACGAACCTGAGAGGAGGCCCGACGAGCGGAGGCCTTGGCGCGGACCTCGATCGAATAGCGGCTTGTCCTTGCTCCATCTGCCCGGTGGAATAATTAAACGCACGGCGAACGCGTCCGACAACTCATTGGCAGGGTTGCCCTGTTCGAACTGGCCCCGGCGGTACTCGCAAAAGCTCTCGCACCTAGCTTCCATCGAGCCTCTCCGGGAACGCAGGCAAGTGATATTGCCGGCCACCTACGATTCACGCATGCTCGAGTGTGCAAAATGCTCCGCATCCCGATGTATCGCCTCTAAATCGTTAGAAGCTCGTGATAGGCGGATCATGCGACATTCCTAAACCGACCCCACAGGGAAAAAGCGTCGAAGCCGGTCGCATCCAGCGCGCTTTGCCTGAAAGAGGCCATCGCTGAGAGATTGTTGAACTATATTCTGTCCCTCAGAGTCGCATGCGGGGTGGCGCACAGGAAACCTGTGCGCAAATCTCACCGCCTGCAGGATCTTCTGGTATAAAATGCGCAGTCGTGAGGCTGCGGCGACTCTGGAGCAACCGGCAGAGTCGACCTGAACACGACCACGTGGAAGCAGGGGAGGCATCATAGCCGGATTTCGATCCCAAATCGGCCCTTGATCCTTTTATCTGCTCGGCCAGGATCCCGCGCCTCTACGCACGGCCGCCAGGCCCAACCGGCCTCGATAGCGGGACATCATCTTCAAGGTGCTCGACGGCGCCGGGATGCTGCAGACGTCATCGAGCTGAACAGAATTGCGGATTTTGAGACACAATTGCCGGCGGAGGCACGCATTATGGCTGAAGGGCGCCCGCCGTGGTGGGTTCTGCTCCTCTGTGCCGCGAACCTGCTCTTCCTGGGTTTCGCCTGCCACGTTCATGTCACTGGTCCTGAGCCGGTCGGCTGGATGCTCCAGCGGCCTTCGGATCTGCGCTCCGAACCGGCTTTCCTCATTGCTTCTAGCTTACGAGATTCTAATCGGAACCTATCCGTTCGCCGCGGAGGGTGCGGCTGACTGGCACCGCGCAATCCTGGCCGGGCGTGTGATCCCACCTCGCACCCATCTTCAGGACGCGCCGGCAAGTTGGGATGGTTTCTTCAGCCGGGCGCTTGCACTTGACGTCAATCTGCGGCCTTCTTCCGCCACGCAGTTTGCGGCTGAGTTCCAGAAGATCGTAACTTGACGAAGGCAGTTAAAATCGGGGCCTGCCCACGTGCACCCGCCGAAACTGCACGGCAAAGGGTTAAGCTCTTGCGCCTCGCCGCCGACAACTGAAATCAAGTACGAACCTGAGGACCCGGGAGGGCAGACGAGCGGAGGCCTTGGCGGACCTCGATCGCATACGCCGCTCGTCCTTCCTATCCGGAGGCTCAGTAACCTGCCAGTGTTCTCGTTGTCAACATCTATAAAACTGTTGCAGAGAAGAAACTAACGGCGCAGGTGCTTCAGCCATCAGGTGCCAGCACCGGAGACCGCCGTTCTGTCATCCTTCTTTTCTAAGGCGGCAGGCATTCCGCTGGCTGGCGGTTCCCGCAAAATCTGCCGCTCCGGACTGGCCGGCGTTCTGGGAGATTGCGGAGCCAAATGGCGTGTAACGGGCAAACCGGAAGCATGGCACCTCACTCCATCCCGAAGTCCCGTTCGGATTAACAACACTGTCCCGAAGTCGCGTTCGGGTAAATAACCCCCCACACATCACCCAACCCGAGTAGGCCGTTTACGGCGTGGCGGAGGTTGTTGAGGTTCGATATTGACCCGATGGCCGTATCTAGACAACATGGCGGATTGCGAGTGCCCACTATCCCCACAACTGGCGCGAATTCAGCTACCCAGAGCCGCGGCAGCCGACTATAATGACCGCAACTTCAGGTCGCCCTGATTGCAGTGCGCGCATTGCCTGTGGAGGGATTCTCCATGATCGGCAACACCATCTCGCACTACCGAATCATCGAAAAACTCGGCGCGGGTGGGATGGGCGCAAATCCGGGGACATAATACACATCTTGGGGATGGGGAACTGACAACAGCAAGGTGCTGACCAGATAATATTTCGACAATTCTTCACGCTCCAAATTCCCGCTTACATCAATAAAACAGGCCTGATTATTGAACCTAAGACAGATAACCATGCGCGGCATTTTCCAACAGCGCAGGAAAGTGGGATCCATTCGAGGGGTAGCGGCAAGGACGGCACCGCTTGGACTGCAGGAATCCGACTTGCAGCGATGCGTCGATCGCGCAGAGATAAGTATCATGTCCCCAGATCTAGGGAGGCCGCGGCCATCTTCACGGCCCGGGCGTGGGACACCGCGCTGAACAGCTGCCGCAGCAAGTCCGGCCGCTGTGCCAACAGATCGAACAAATCCTCCCGGTCGATGCGCAGCGCCGTTCCGTCTCGCACGACGTGGGCGGTGCACCCAAGACTGACTCCACCCAGGGTTTCTTGAGTCCCGACCGCGTCATTCGGTCCGGCTGTGAGTGCCGGTTCGCCCGGCGATGGCTCCAAGGTGATCGCTCCTGAAACAAGCGCGTAGAGCGCAGGTGGGCTGGCCTCTGTGAACAAGGTGGCCCCCTTCTGGAGATGCACTTCCACGGCGATCGCGGCCAGACCGGGCATTTCGTCCGCGCTCACATCTGAGAAGACAGGGATATTCTTGAGGACCAATATTTTTTCGATCGGCTTCAGGCCAGCGCCGGGAATGACCGGCCTTCCCGCCTGGACTTCTCCCCTGAACACCAACCTCGCAGGATCGGCTCCATCCGCTGCGCACAACATCCGGAATAGGCCCTGGACCAACTCCGTGTCATCCGCCAAGAGGGCCCGGCAATCCTCGCCGCCCAGAGCAAGGCAAATGGATGTATCGGCCGTGCGTACGGTTTCGCGCATGAGCCTGCTCTCGAGCACCTCCTGAAAGGCCAGAGCGGCCGGTGGGTTGATCTCTCGTGCCTCCCCGGCCGACGCCCTGCAGGATACGCGGCCATCCACGAGGAGATTGGTGATATCGGGCATGGTTCCTTCCTGATACAGCATCCGGCCCGATTCGTGGCGCACCTGATTTCCGGCGCCTGCGATGCGGAACAGTCCATCAACGGAAAGCGAGGCAAACAGCGGCAGCCCGCGCAGCCGATCGGCCACCTCGACAGTCGGCATGGGCTCGATCCACATCGCGCGACGCTTGGCCTCCTGCAAACGGAACGCCGCGGACACCCAGCTTGCGGCCTCGAATACATACCAGTCGCGCGCATCCCGCGTGGCAAGCACCTGCTCCAAATCCGGATTGAGGCTGCCGAACTTCATCTGCCATGCGAAGAGCACGGCAGCTGCCGACAACACCGGATCGGCATCGTTGATGAGCTTGCGTACGGTCTTCTCCGCGGCTCCCGCAATTCCGCGCGAATCTCCACCTGAGATTGACTCCTCCAGGATGGGCATCAGCCGCTTGCGCAACGCTCCCGTCAGCACGTTGTCCAGATATTCCAGCGCGGCGGAACGCGACCGGCCCTCACGGTGTTTGATTGCCCAGCGGGCCGCCGCGATGTCCTTCCAGGGATAGATCAAGCCGAGGCATCGATACACCCTGTCCGTGATTCGCTCCATCTTTTCATACAGAGCGCGGGCGAGGAGGGTGTCCTGCGGCAGTTTTTCCTGCTCGAAAAGGTGACGATAGCAGGATCGGCACTCGAGGTAAGGCGGACTCTCCTTGAGGGCCAACGACTCGATGAGTTCCCGGCTGAACGTGAGCTCCGAGTTCGTGCAATGGAGCTTCTCGATCGCCGCGAGGACCTTGAACCGCAAGAATCCGTCCGGTTCTGCGAGCGTGTCGCTCAGGATATCCATCGCCTTCTGGCAGGGTATGCGCGCGATCGTGCCCGGAATGTGGCGCCGGACCCAGATATCCTCGTCCGGGTCCCGCAGAAAATGGCCGAGGATTCCCAGGATCTGCTCGCCGTAGCCAACCAACAATTCCCGGGCCTGGCTCTTGAGTCTCCGGTCGCGAAGCAGGGAGATCAGCGTCGGCACGAAAATAAAGTCCGCGGTGCCCAGCTGCCGGACCGTCTGCATCGCCTCCGCGGCGACTTCGACGCTGGGGTCAGATAAGAGCGGGATCAGCAGGCGTCTGAAGTGCGGCTTGGGCACATGGCGCAGCGCGATGGCGAATTCACGCCGTGCCAGGGCAGCCGATTCGCGCGTGTCGGAAACGAGTCCCTGGAGCACCCCCTCGGCGGCAGCCACGTCGTCCTCCTGGCTGCTTTCCGAGAGCACCATGGCAGCCGTCATCACGATACGAGGGTTCTTGTCATGCAGGTAGGGTCGCACGAGTACGGTTGCCTGCTCGTCGTGGATGTTTGCCAGCGCGCCTACTGCCGCCGCGCGTACCTCGGGACTTTCGTCCGCGATCATGCGTTGGATTGTGGGGAGCCAGCGAGCCGAGTCGTTTGGAAGGATGCCGGCGAGAAGATCGAGAGCCCGCACGCGCACGGCGGAAGATTCGTGATAGAGCAGCAGCGGAGTGATCAGATTGCGCTTGTCAAGCGATTCAAGGATATCGATAGCGTACAACACCCTGCGCTCGTCGGGAGACGCCAATTCCTGGACCAGGGTTTCGATGGTTGAGGGGTCCGCGACCGCGAGCCTCATATCCGCGGGCCTTATCTCCCGGTCTTGGATGCTCTGGCGAAACGCCATCTGATAGCCTCGCTTGGCGCGCAGAGCCATGAAGAGCCAGATCACCGTTATGGCGACGCTGGCGTAACTCAGTTTCTGCCAGCTCAGATGCAGTCCCCAAGGCTTGATCAGGACAAGCGACAGCAGGGCACCCATCGCCTTGGCAAATCGATCGACCGTAACATCCACGAACGGCTTTGCCTCGAACTTGAGGTCGGCTGGAAGCGGCATGTAGAGGATCTCGCGCGTCGTCTTGTCGACGGTGTAGCGCAAAGATTGATCGAGGACTCGGGCCAGCTCGGGCGCCCACAAAACCGCGTTGAGCAAAATGACGGTACCCGTGGTACCCAGGCTTATCGGGAGCAAAACCAAGGCAAAGCCAATGCCAAGGTAACGGTGAATGCGGCTGGTGAGCACGACCTGAACGAGGAATCCGATCGACGAAGTCCAGAGCTGCACCTGTCCGAGAAACGATGTGATGGCGTCTTTGGCGTGCTGCCCTTTGCTCAATTCGCTGGCCATGTTGAGTTGCTGCTCGATGATCGCCGCGCCGATCGCCGCAAAGCTGATCACGAACGCGATAAGGCGGAGATGCTTGGATTTCCCCAACAGCTCGAGCCCACGCCTGGCGCCGACACCTTCTTCTGCCTGCACCGCCAGCTGGGATTCCTCTCCCACGCCCTCCTTGCGGATGATGACGGTCACCAGGAGCACGCAGAGCAGCATGAACACGACGCTGAAAATCAACAGATTGTTGGTTCCAACCCTTGCCGCGTAGTTTGCCGTGATGAAGGATCCCAGGATCCCCCCCAGCGAGGATCCGCCACCAATGAATCCGAATAGCCGCTTGGCCTGGCGCGGCTCGTAGATCACGTTCGCGAGGGTCCAGAACTGGCTGATGAGCAGAAGTCCCAGGATGAGTCCCAGGATGTAGAATGCTACAGGAACCCAACCCTGACCTGAACGAAACAGGAACCAGAAAGCGGCCAGCACGGCCGCTATACCCGTTTGCGTGATGGGGAGAGACCAGCGGCGCGGCAGCCGGCTCATGAGCCAACTATACCCCACCATAATCACGCCGATGAGCAGGCCGGCCGCCAATTGTACGTAAGGCAGATTGGCCGCGCCAAGGCTGTCAATGAATGTCGAGCGCGTGACCGGTTTGATTACGTTGTACGCAGCCATGGCCAGGAACGAGTACGAAAACATGAGAAGCGTGGTAAATATTTCTTTTTCCTGGATCTGGGCAACGGGTCGGAGCATGCGTTGCAGCAGTTGTCGTCCCATAGTTTTCCCGCAAGATTCTTGAGACTAAAGAGATGTGCCGCCTTTGCCGCGCTCAGATTAACGCGGTCCGGGCAGGAATATCAACTCTGTTATCGGAGTATCTGCAATTCAGACACCGGAGGAAAGAACCCAGCCACGAAGAACACGGCGCGTCCGGCGGCCATAACCAAAGGGGCAACCTTGGCGTTTCCTCCGTCGAGCTCTTGGCCGTTATCTGCGGCGAAGGTTCCCCGCTTCACGATTTCCGCAACCAGGATCCGCGCCGGCAACTATTCCCCCAAGCCGACAAAAACTCTGCTACACGCCGCCCAGCATCTGCGCATAAGATGTAGACGTGTCCAGGAAAGCGTCTGCCTGGCGAACTTTTTGTATCGGTTGTCGTAATCATCATGTGGGGTTTGTGTATGGCAGCTGTGTCGCCGTATCTTCAAGGAGTCAGACCATGACAGTTTCTTCGTTTTTCCATCGACGGATGCTACCGTCCTGTGCAGTTGCAATCCTGGGTTTTCTGGGCCTCTCGATGGCTCAGAATCAACAGCCGCTTCCGCAACAAGTTCCGACTACGGCCGACCTTCCCCTGTCCCCCATCGAACAGGCGGAAAAAAATGGGACGGCACTTCGCATCTCGCTGAAGGATCTGACGAAGCTGGCGCTCCAAAACAATCTGGACATCGCCATCTCGGACACCAATGAAAAGCTGTTCCAACAGAAGCTCACACAGGCCCATGGCCCCTATGACCCTGCGCTTACGATCAGTCTGGGAGACCAGTCGTACAAGAGTCCCAATACCAACCTCACCAATCAATCCACCCAGGGCAATTTTAACAAGACCACCCAGGCCACCTGGAACATGAGATTTGCCCAGAACATCCCGACCGGAGGCGGGATCATCGGAACCTACAATTCCAGCAGGAGCGACACCAACCAACAGTTTGCCCTGTTCAGCCCACAATATGCCACCAGCCTCAATCTTCAGTTCACCCAGCCGCTGAATCGAAACCGTCAGACCGATCAGATTCGAGGGGCCATCCGGCTGGCAAATCTGGATATCAAGATCAACGATAGTCAGTTCAAACAGATGGTCACGAATGCGATCGCGAACATCCAGGGCATGTATTGGGACCTGGCTAGCGCCGTTCGCAATTTTGAAATCAAGCGGGATTCGGTGAAGCTCGCTCAAATCAGCCTCTTCAACAATATTAAAGAGGTTGAGATCGGCGTCCAGCCCAAGATCTCCATCACCGAAGCGCGTGCAGAGGTGGCCAACCGTGAGGTCAACATGATTTCGGCCCAAAAAGCGATTGTCGTGGCCGAGAACAACCTGCGTGCCGTAATCTCCCCTGACCGCAATGCTGAAGTCTGGCAGAAGGTAATCGTGCCCACGGACACTCCCGACTTTCAGGAGTACAAGGTCGACCTCGACCAAGCAGTTCAAACGGCGATGCGGAGTCGGCCGGAGCTGCAGCAGTACGATCTCCAGCTCGACGAGAACGCCGTCAATTACCAGCTGGGCAGAAACCAAAAAAAATGGCAGTTCGATCTAGTCGCTTCCATAGGAACGACGGGCGTGGCAGGGCCTCAGTCCATCAACCCACAGACGGGTCTCCCCTTGATTGATCCCAACCTGATCGGCGGCATAGGCAGTGCCAACGCGACACTTTTCACCGGCGGATTTACCAATTGGTTTACGGGCTTCAATATTCAGATACCATTGCGCAACCGCACCCTGGATGCGCAGCTGGCACAGCTGCAGATTCAGAAGCAACAACTCGTCATGAACCGCACGAACATGGAGCAGAAGATCATGGTGCAGGTTCGAAATGCCATTGAGGATCTCGTGACCAGCAAGCAAGGGGTACAAACGGCCCAGGTAGCCTTGCAGCTGTCGCAGGAGCAGCTCGACGGCGAGACCATGCGGTTCACATCCGGCATGAGCCAGAATTTTCTCGTTCTCCAGCGTCAGCAGGACCTGGCGAATGCCAAGTTAGTCGAACTGCAGGCGCTGATCGCCTACAAGATGTCCATTATCAACCTGCAGCAGGCTTTGTACACTTTGCTCGAGTCGAACGACTTTGAGATAGCCAAATCGACCGCTCCGTCTGGACCCAAGCCCCAGTTTCGCTGAATCCAGTCCGGAGGCGACGGCGTGCCCTGAAAATCCTCTGCGTAAATGCCACTCGGAGCTGCGTTCGTTCTGGGGCTTGGCAAACCACTGCCTGCCGCCGGGCTCTCCTCTCTAAATCTCGGATGGGTTGACTGATTAAGAATGGCGCGGCGGCCGTCATACGAGGGCCGCACGGATCCTTTCTTGCGGATGTAGTCGATGAGAACGTTCAGCCGTACCTTTCCGGTATCCACGACCGAGATGCCTTTGAGGGCAGTGCCGGCCATGTAGAAGTTGGATGCGCCCGTGTAGACCTGGTCGTCGACCAGCGGCTTCCCGGCGACGGTCACTTTCGAGAGTTGGCCGCCCTCCACCCGATAACGCAACCCGGAGACGGCAGGCCGATTTCTCAGGAGGATATCCTTCAGCTGGCGCCCGGTGATCTTGAAGGTGACGACCGTGTTGTTGAACGGGTCCATTTCGATCAGGTTCGCCAGGGTGATGTCGCCCTTGGTGATCGAAGCCCTCACGCCGCCCATATTCTCAAGCTCGATCTCAGCGCCGAAGGTTTCCCGAACCGCATCGGCGACAAGACTGTAGGGCGCAAGATCATCTCCCCGTTCAACGAAGTCCGCTGCCGCCCGCCCGACGACCTCGCCGTAGTGGGCGGCGATCGGCTTCCAGTAGCGGTCGACAATCGCCGCGACCGCCGGGTCATCCGGGTATTTTGAAGTCACCGGGATCAGGCGCTCGCGATATTGTTTGACGCGCCAGACTCCCCGCTTGTCCCTTCCAAAGAGGAGATCCAAACGGCCGAGTTCCCCTCCCCACTGATACGCCTGCACGATGATGGTCCCGTTGACTGTATTTTTCACCAGCACGTCAGAGCGCCGGATAACCTCTCCTTCCGGGAGGCGCGTGTGCGAGTGTCCGCCGACAATAATCTCAATTCCAGGCACGGCCTTCGCGATCTGCTCATCGACGTTTTCGCCGGCATGGGAAATCAAGACAATGATGTCGGCGTCGCGACGCAGTGTGTCTGCCGTTTTTCGGGCGGTCTCAATCTCATTCGCGATGGTCAATCCCTCTTTGGCTGCCGGATAGCCGCTGGCCGAGGGGGTGGTAAGACCGAAGATCCCGATCTTCATCTGGCCCACTTGCCGGATCTCGGAGGGTAGCACCAGCGTCTTCCCCGTTGCGTTCTCTATGAGATTGGCACAGAGCAGAGGGAACTTAGCCTGACCGATGAGCTTCTTGAGCATCGCGAGCGGAATGTCCAATTCATGGTTGCCAATGGTGCCAAAAGTGTAACCCGTGGCATTCATCGCATCAACGTCCGCTTCGCCGTGATATTCGCTGGAAAACGGCGTTCCTTCGTAAAAATCTCCCGCATCCACCAGCCACACCGCCGTTCCGCGGTGTTCCAACTCGTCGCGCAAGCGCTTCACGAGCGTGGCTCGGCGCGCAATCCCGCCAATATCCCTTCGCACCTTCAGCGCAGCGACCTCCGATCCCGGAGGAGCAACCGAGGGATAGCTGAATGGCAGCAGGTGACTGTGTGTGTCGTTGGTGTGAAGGATGGTCAGGGACACTTGCTGCCCCACGACAAGCCCGGGCAGGAAAACAAGGCAGAACAGGCACAGGAAAAACCGGCTGATACCTCTCTTCATAGGACCCCCTGGAATCGGCAAGAACTCACTCCCATCCTTATGGGCGCATCAATCTTAGCACCGACGGTCCGCAAGCCAAGCCCAAAAAACGACCGCAGACAGGCAAACTCCACGATTCAAAGGGAGCACGGGAGCAGGGGTGCGCGGGAGCAGGGGTGCGGGCGGTAGATGGACAAATGCTGAGTTTTTCCCTCACCTCCTCAGAGACCCAGCTCCTCTGCCGCGTTGCCCCTTCCTGCCCGTAGGAATTTCCGCCTCCCTATTCGTGTTACTTGTGGCTACGTTTTTTCCCAGTGTCTGAATCGCAGCGGCATATTGGAATGCATTTACTTTATTGTCATCATGATCTAGGATAGGTGGTTGATTTCCAATTACACCATTTCAAGGAGGGTCTATGAGGCGCGGTACCTTCACCATGATTATGCTGGCTTTGGCTTTCTCGCTTGTGCTCGCTCCTTGCCTGTACGCTCAGGCGACCAAGGACACCAAGACCGGTTCCGACAGATTCGATGGCACGGTCGTGAACATAAACAAGGATACATCAACGATCACACTCCGCCAGACGGGCAAGAACGCGACCTGGCAGATTACCTATACCAAGGACACAAAGTTTACCTATCGGAATGCTGATTCAACCCTTGATGAGGTAAAGGAAGGGCGGCGCTTGATTGTTCTGGGCACGTTCGAGAAGGGCAGCACCAAAATGAATGCTTCTCGAATCGACATTCGTACAAAGTAACTCCGTCGCTGCGTATCAGGTACACCTGAAGGGATCACTGCCACCCCGATCCGTCGGATAGGGGAGCAGTGGAAGTGTGTGAGCTATTGCAATTGCAGGGTCCTCCCGCATGCAACCGCGGGGCTGGCGCCTGGCAAGGCAAGCTCGACGCGAATCGTTGCATCCTGGCAGACGGAAATACAAAGGGGACCCCCAGCTTCCCGCTCGTTTCATCCTCTATGGGGATGAGAACCGGAAAAGCAGAAGGTCCCCTTTTCACTGCGCAGGGCGGAAATCCCGGCCCTCGGCAGCTGAGAGCTGCCGGCAGATTCTTGGGAACCCACACGTAGAACTACCTGCCAGCCGAACGAGCTGTGCGGCAGCCCCTTCAAGCAACCACGAAATCCAAGAAACTCTCACGAGGAGCCGGTGAATGGCGGGATGGATTGGGATTTCCTCCGCCCCGCCGTTCCAGACATCCGTGGCCAGCTGCCTTTTGAGCAATCTGGATAGAGATCTCCGAACAACTCGTCGCAGCGCTATTTATCCCGGATGTCTATTCTCTCAGCATTCAGCTTAGTCGCGCCGTCAGCCTTGCCGAGACAGATCACCCGCCGGTCTATTTTCACTTCGTCGAGAGTCGACTTGGTGTTTCGGTAGGTGAACGCGGTATCAGCGGTATAAACCACATGATAGTCGAGATTGGCGGTGCCTGTCTCCCGTACCACGATAGTCATTGTCTTCTTGTCGATCGACTGCACAACTCCTGAGATCCTGTCAAGCTTGGATGCGGGATCCTGTTTGATCTGGCTGAACAGGCCCGGAGCAACCACAAGCGCGAAAATCAACGTCAGCACTACCACCCAAAAGACACTGCGCTTCATAGAACCTCCATAACAGGGTTTAGATACAATTGGTGACCCTATGCTAAACCAAAGTGGCAAAAAAGTAAAAGGTTTCTCATTATGGATTGTGAATCAGACAGCGGCACGCATATGAAGGGACCTAAACTGGGTTTTTCCCTCCGCTCCCCCCACCCTCTAACCCGCTTTTCTCACCAGGTTTCGTAGCGAGGCGGCGCAGACGGGCGTGGATACAAGTCGCGCGACCGAGGGCCCC
>JBEKYG010000061.1:0-12032 GCA_049511215.1 Acidobacteriota bacterium
GTGCAGCGATGAAACCGCGCGGGCGGCATCCAGGTGCTCGCGCATCTTCTCGGGGAGTTGCTGCAAAAGGCCCTGCTCGTTAAGCAAAACGCCGAGGCGTCCTAGAACCCTGGCGCGGCGGGCCTGGGGCAGGCACAAATTCCATTCTGCGGCCGTCAAGGAAATCAGATTCTGAGGACATCGAAGCGCGCGAAGCAGCGGGGTGTTCTGGTGCATGCGAACTATGTCCTGTCTTGAACACATTCCAGGCAGAGCGAGCCCAAGGATGCCACGGCCTCGTCCAGATTCCCATAGCTGAACTCGTAGCAGGAAGCGGAATCGATCAGGCGCGCCGTGGCCTCAAAACCGGCCGTGCCAAGCAAACTATAGTTAAAAGCGTTTTCAGCAAAGCGTAGGAAAGCACGGGATCGCGGAACCGGATCCAACCGGACGGGAGAATCCGGACGGTAGCTGACAAAGACAAGCCATGCGGGAAGCGGCCTTTCCTCAGCGCGGTCCACGGACTCAGTTGGCGGGCGCATTTGAGCAAGGGTGCCCTTTGCTGTCTGCTGCCATTCGGGTCCTATCAACGCCTGAGGGGCGAAATTACGAATGATTTTGATCGACTTGTCCTTTAGGCCCACCGGCCTGGGCAGTGGCACTAATCGACCGTCAGCGGGGGAAATCAGGGCCAGCTCGTCGTTGAGCAACCTCCAGCCGCGCCAGGCCAGTGCCGCGCATAGGGTGCTTTTGCCGGCGCCCGACGGGGCCGTCAGCAGAAGCGCTCTCCCTGCGCGCTCGAGCACGGCAGCATGGATCATGAGGTACTGGTGTGCCTGAGTGGCGATACACCAGTTTAAGCCCCATTCCAGCAGGGGTATAGCCTGTCGCAGCGGCATGGGATTGAAAGGCTCGGTGCCCTCAAACTCAAACAACGCCTGAGGCCGGGCCCAGCGCCTGAGGCCGCGAGGTCTGGTGATGCCCACGCGGAAATCGACGAAAGCATCAGAATCGGCGAGTGGAAAGTCGCCATAGAGAAATCGGAAGGGTTCCGCCATGAAAGCGATACTCGTCCGCAACATAAAGACAAAAGGGCCGGTTCGGAAACAAACTCCCGGATCCCTTAGACATTTAGCTACTTCGTGGGTGGGCAAATCGCTGATTTTCACGAGTCCACAGGTTCGATCACGGCGAGCGAGTGCAACTGTTCAAGAAGGCCCGCAATGTAGGCGGAGTATTCTTTCATCGAATGGGGTGCGGATTGCCACGCGAGCCACGACTCCAGTTCTTCAGACGATGCCGGGGAGCACTCCAGCCTCTTCAGGGTTTCAGCAGAGAGACCGTCCATCACGTGGGTGTCGCCGGAGCCGGAATTATAGACAACATGTTCCCCATCCCAACTCCGCCAGAACAACTTGCACCCGGGTGTCACTCGCCAGACATTTCGCATAGCTGCAGATAGTTACATCCTACTTTTTTATCGCTGGCGTTTGTGGTGGTGGATTCAAGGAGCCATGTGCGTTTGTCAGTTGTGTGCCTCCCTGCGCCATGGCTGCCGTACCTTTGAGCGTCAGGATCAGCGGGACCCCTACGATTCCAGCCTTGATCAGGCCGCGGCGCGCCTCATTGTGACCGCTTCGAGAGGGTTTCTCGGCCGAGTTGGATGCCACATCTTCCTTGCCACTTGTTGCGCCGGATCCTTTGATGAGTTCCTCGGCCATGATCGTCACCTCCTGAGTCAGTGTTTTTTACGATTCAGCTCGATAACCTTAAACTCCCGATCTTTCTCCGCGAAGGCGATCTAACAGGGAAAAAACAACCGATACTAAGAGTCTTAAGAGCTTATCGTAAGTGAGGGGTAAAAACATTATATCTCCGCGCACCCTCACTGTCAAAATCATAATGATCTTAACGCCAGGAGCCTGCTTAGGCAATAAGGCGCGATTGCCGGATTTGCCTAGTTGTTCTTCTTGTAGTGAAATGCCAGCTCGATCAGGCAGAGCGCGATGACAAAATGCAGCGCGACCTGTGTCAGGAGAAAAAAACCATCCTGGCCAATTCCAAGAATCGGCCGTGTGAATCTGACCGCAACCCATCCAATTAATCCGAGCATCGATAATGCGAGAAAAACGAGAGCCGCGTTTCGGAACATGAAAGGTCCTCCCTCAAAGGAGTTAAATCGCCTGGAATGGGGTCATTGTACGCACGATCGGCTGCGCGCGCAAGCAGATACTCTCTGTGACTGCAAAAAAAGATTAACGCAGAGGGCGCGGGAGATGAGAGCGGAGGACGCAGAGAAAAGCTAGAGGTTGTTGACGACGCGGGTGATGCCGGATTTCAGGAGTTCTAAGTTGAAGTTTATGAGGAGGCCGACTTTGAGGTTGGCGAGTCTTACGTGGGATAAGAGCTGGGCTTTGTGGACCGGCAAGACGCATTCGACCGATTTGACCTCCACGATGACTTGATCCTCGACCTTCATGTCCATTCGGCAGCCGCATTCCAGCTTTATCTCATGATAGACCAGCGCCACGGGTCGCTGCTGCTCCACCTTGAGACCGCGTGTCCGAAGCTCGCACGCCAGGCAGGCCTCATATGCCGATTCGAGCAGCCCCGGTCCCATCGCCCGATGCACTTCGATCGCCGCCCCAATGATCTCCCTGGTAATCTCATTCAAATCCATTTGCTAACAATGTTTCATTGCCCCTCCAATTCTTTCATTTTTTTCTCTGCCCCCTCCGTCTTTCCCCTCCGCGCCCTCTGCGTTAATCCTTTTAACGAAGCTCCGCAATTCCCCCATGTCATCGGGAGCCGTCTGTGCGCCCAGGAACAGAACCGCCGCCAGGAGCAGAGTGAGTGCTGGGATCAGGTACATGGCTTGGTGCAGCCCGATGGCGCGGAAGTGCTCGGTGAGCGGCAGCGCGCCGGCGGCGCGGCGGGCGAAAAAATCGCTCAGCCGGCCCGTGGCCACCGGTCCCATGGAGGCGCCGAGCAGGTACATCGCGAAGAAATAGATGGCCATGGCGCGGCCGCGCAGGGCCGGCTCCACAATGTCGTGAATCGTGGCGTAGACGGTCGCGTAGTATGTGTACATCAGGAAGAGCGCGATTCCCTGAAGCAGCATGAAGGCGCAAAGAGCACCGGCAGGCAGGAGCATAGCGAAGAGGCCCGCGGGAGCCGCCAGTAGCACTGCCGAACCCGCCAGCAGCATGCGGCCGCTCTCGAAGCGCTTTTTGGCCGCATCTCCCAACCAGCCGCCCACCAGCATGCCCAGCGCGCCAACCGTGCCGACAACCAGGGCCGAGACCAATCCCGCGGTCTGAACCGTGGTCCGATGGTAGCGCACCAGGAACGAGGGGAGGAAAAACGTAAAGGCGTACATGATGAAGTTGTGCAACAGGCCCGAGGCGATGATCCAACGCATGGTCGGTATGCTGAGGACCAGACGAATCGGGGAACCCTGGCGGCGGGCTGCGCCCACTTCGCCTGCCTCGGATCGGCCCCGCGGCGGCTCGTGCAGGAACAAAGTCGCGAGCGCCAGCAGCAGGCCCGGGCTCCCCGCCAGGTAAAAGACGGCGCGCCAGCCGTAGTGTTGCGCGATCGCTCCGCCCGCCAGATAACTCAACGAGACCCCGACCGGCAGGCCCAGCATGAAGATCGACATGGCGCGGGCGCGCTCGTGTGGGGGATAGAGGTCACCGATCAGCGAGCTTGCCGCCGGGGCGCATGATGCTTCGCCGATGCCAACTCCCAGGCGCGCGGCGAATAACTGCCAGAAACTCCGGCAGAAACCCGACAGGCAGGTCAGGCCGCTCCACAGGGTGAGCCCTACCGTCAAGAGCAGGTTGCGCCTCCAGACATCCGCCAGGCGGCCGAGCGGCAGTCCAACGGCGGCGTAGAGGAGCGTGAAGGCGGTAACTAGCCAGCCCAGCTGGGTGTCGGTCAGTCCCCATTCGTGGCGTAACGGTTCCGTCACCGCGGCCAGGATTTGGCGATCGAAGAAATTGAGCAGGTTGATGCCGAAGAGCAGCCATAGGGCTAGGGGGCGGGGGCGGGCGATATGGGCTCCTTTAAAAGCAAAAGATTAACGCAAAGAGCGCTGAGCATACCTTAAGACCTCGGCGTTCTCTGCGTTATCTTTTGAGTTTAGGGTCTCGTATTGTTGGATGAGGTGCGAGAGCCTGACCAGGTAGCCGAGTTCGTCGACCCCCTCGAGCAGGCATTTTTTTGAAAATGGATCTATAGGGAAGTGGACTACGTCGCCATTCTGGAGCGTCAGGGTTTGGGACTCAAGGTCAACAACCACTTCTGCCGATGGTCGCTCGGCCGCAAAACAAAACAACTTTTCGTGCGTTTCTTTGCCGACGATGATGGGCAGGATGCCGTTTTTGAGGCAATTGTTGCGGAAAATATCGGCGAATGAGGTGCTGATCAGGATGCGGAAGCCGAAATCGGCGAGCGCCCAGGGAGCATGTTCGCGCGAGCTGCCACAGCCGAAGTTGTTGCCGGCCAGGAGGACCTTGGCACCTTGGTTTTCGGGGCGATTCAAGATGAAATCGGGTTTGGGATTGCCGGAGGCGTCGTAGCGCCAGTCATATAAAAGCATCTTCCCCAGACCATTCTTTATCGTGGTCTTCAAGAAACGGGCGGGGATGATCTGGTCGGTATCGACGTTTTCGTCAGGCAGGGGGACGACGCGACTTGCGAAATTCATCGGAACTCCAAAAAGAAAAAGATTAACGCAGAGGGCGCTGAGCTAAACGCGGAGGCCGCGAGAATTATATGGACTCTGCGTACTCTGCGTTAAGGCTTTTTATATCATTGTGCGAACGTCCGCTATGGTAGCGGTTATTGCCGAAGCGGCGGCGGTCAGCGGGCTGGCTAAGAGGGTGCGGCCACCCTTGCCTTGCCGGCCTTCGAAGTTACGATTGCTGGTGCTGACGCAATATTGCCCGGGGGCGAGCTCGTCGCCGTTCATGGCGATGCACAGGCTGCATCCCGGTTCGCGCCATTCCGCGCCGGCGGAAAGAAAGATCTTATCGAGGCCCTCGGCCTCGGCCTCGGCTTTTACCTGCCGCGATCCGGGCACCACCAGGGTCTTCACTTTAGGGCTCACCCTGCGGCCCTCGAGGATACGGGCGGCGGCGCGCAGGTCCGCCAGCCGGCCGTTGGTGCAGCTGCCGATGAACACCACATCCACGGGTTGACCCGCAATCGGCTGTCCTGGAGCGAAACCCATATAGCTTAACGCCTTGGCCAGCGCATTTCTTTGCGATGGATCTGCGATGGCCGCCGGGTCGGGTATGCGGGCGGTTATCGGCGCCGTCATGCCGGGGTTCGTGCCGTAGGAGATCATCGGTTCGAGGAACCTGGCATCCAACTCAAAGTTTTTGTCAAATATTGCGCCATCGTCCGTGCGCAGCTGGCGCCATTGGGTCAGCGCGGCGTCCCAGTCGGCGCCTGCAGGGGCAAAGGGCTTTCCGGCGAGGTACTGAAAGGTGGTGTCATCCGGGGCGATCATACCCGCTCGAGCGCCCCCCTCGATCGCCATGTTGCAGATCGTCATGCGATCGTCCATTTCGAGGCCGCGGATGGTGCTGCCGGTGAATTCAAGCACGTGCCCGGTGCCGCCACCCACGCCGAGGCGGGCGATCAGAGCCAGGATGATGTCCTTGGCGGTGACGCCGGGTTGCAGGTGTCCTTCGACCCGCACCTCGAAGGTCTTGGGCCGCCACTGCAACAGGCACTGAGTCGCCAGCACGTGCTCGACCTCGCTCGTCCCGATGCCGAACGCCAGGGCGCCAAATGCGCCGTGGGTCGAGGTGTGGCTGTCACCGCAGACGATCGTTTTGCCCGGCTGCGTCACGCCGAGCTCGGGGCCGATGACGTGAACGATTCCTTGCCGCGGGTCGCCGATGCCGAAAAGCCGCATGCCGAAATCCTTGCAGTTGGTTTCGAGTTCGGTGACCATCTGCGCAGCCATCGGGTCCGCGATCGGGGATCCCTGGTTCACCGTCGGGATGATATGATCCATGGTGGCTACGGTCCGATCCGGGCGGCGCACACGCAGCCCGCGAGCGCGCAAGCCCGAGAAGGCCTGAGGGCTGGTAACCTCATGAATCAAATGGAGATCGATGTAGAGTACGGAAGGACAGTCCGGTTCGGCGGCGACGATATGGGTATCCCAGATCTTGGCGAAAAGGGTTTTCATTTCGATACAATAGCAAAAGCAATAACAAAGACAAAAGCAAAAGATTAACGCAGAGGACGCAGAGAAAACATGGGCCTCATTAAGTTTCAGCTTAGGACTTTGTCTTAGGATCCCGTTTTGTTTTAAGGTTTTTTTCTCTGCGTCCTCTGCGACCTCTGCGTTAAGCTTTTGGCTTTTGTGAGGAGTTGCGGTTATGCTCGGGATACGGCATCTGGCGCTGAGGGTACGGGACATCCGGCGGTCCGTCGAGTTTTATACGCGGATTCTGGGGATGCGGGTGGATTGGGCGCCGGACGAGCGCAACGTCTACCTCACCAGCGGTGCGGACAATCTGGCGCTCCACCAGGGGGACGATTTGCCGGCCGGCGGCGCGCTTGACCACTTCGGATTTTTGGTGTCAACGCCGGAGGAAGTGGATGAATGGGCGCTTCGTCTGGCTGCTCAAGGGGTGCCGCTGCTACAACTTCCCAAGTCGCACGGCGACGGATCGCGCTCCATTTACTTTCATGACCCGGACGAAAATCTTATCCAACTATTGTTCCATCCTCACATAAATGGTGCCTGACGTGTTATAGTTAGGGGTCATTTGCAATAAAGGGCCGCATGGCACACTCTAACCTTCAATCGAGGACATACACGGTTGCCTGTTAAGAAAAAAATCTCGCCCAAGACACTCAAGCTGATCGACGAGGCTCTGGCCGCGATCGTCGATCAGTGGTACCTCAGCGTCAGCGATTATTACGTCACGGCCGAAAAAAAGGCGGAGAACCCGGACATTCAGGTTCCTGAAGAACTCAAGCGGTTCCACGATGCCCTGGGTCACCGCATCAAGTTTTATAAGGGTGATCTCGACTTCACCTACGGTCTGGCTTTGGACAGCACCGATGAGCAAAGCCTGTTGGAGGCCAGCGTCAACAACAAGGTTCCAAACTTCAACTATCCCGAACTGGTGCGCCGCCTGTCCGTCCATTATGAAACCACCAAGCAAAAACCGATCGAGGGCTTTAAAAAGCTCAAGAAGGTGGCCAACTGCCAGGTATTCAGTCTTCCTGATGATTTGCAGAGCAACCTGGTGGTCGAGCAGAGGGAAGGGAAGGCGGATATCGTGCGCCTCTCGTTCGAGATCGAGGAGCAGTACCTTGACGAGCTGACTTCGGATCCTCCGGCGTTCATGGAGATCATCCACCAGTATTGCGTCGCTCCGTTGCGCCGGCTTTACGCGGAGGTCTATCGGAGCAACAAGCGGAAATAACAAACTACGTATAAATCCTAGCCGTTTAGGCAAGAAAAGCAAAAGATCAACGCAGAGGCCGCAGAGGTCGCAGAGAAGATCATTCAAAAGTAAAAAATCCTCTGCGGCTTCTGCGTTTGGGCTTTTGGGTCGCGGATATTCCGCGTCGTGTTATTCGTGGCTTTGTTTTTGTAAGATCTTGACGTTCTCGGGCACCCATCGTGAAGATGATATATGCTGTTATCCGGCCCCATCGGCTTCAGGATGTGAAGGAGGCGCTGGCGGATGTCGGAGTCGTCGGCATGACGGTGACCGATGTGCGTGGGGCCGGTCGCCAGAAAGGGCAGATTGAGCGCTACCGCGGATCGGAATACAGTATCGATCTGCTCGCCAAGATCAAGATCGAGGTGGCAGTACTCGACCAACAGTGCGAGGAAGTGGTGCAGGCAATTCGCAAGGCTGCCTATACGGGTGAGATCGGCGATGGCAAGATCTTTATTTTGCCGCTCGAGGATTCGATTCGCGTGCGCACCGGAGAAAGAGGGGAAGACTCAATCTAAGACAGACATCAGACCTCAGACCTCAGACCTCAGACCTTCACTATTCGTCAGAAAAGTCTGATGTCTGATGTCTGAGGTCTAAAAGCGTACTGCAAGGTGGTCGCGGATACTATAGTCGGATTCAAATCAAAGAGGAGTTGTGCCATGTGGATGTCGACGGCTGCAGAGGTGGTGAAGTTCGTCAAAGATAAGCAAGTGAAGATGATCGATTTTAAGTTTGTGGACCTTCCGGGGATCTGGCAGCACTATTCGATCCCTGCGCACCGGCTTACCGAATCAGTATTCGAGGACGGCATCGGTTTTGACGGATCCAGCATCCGTGGTTTTGCCCAGATCCAGGAAAGCGACATGCTCGTCTTTCCTGATCCGGCGACGGCCTTTCTCGACCCATTACTCGAAGTTCCGACTTTGAACCTGACCTGCTCGGTGCGTGATCCGCTGACGCTCGAGCCCTTCTCACGCGACCCGCGCTATATCGCCGAAAAAGCCGAGAAATACCTGCTCTCGACCGGTATCGGGGAGTTGTCCTATTGGGGGCCGGAAGCGGAATTCTACATTTTCAGCGACATCCGATTCGACCAGGGACCCAACTTCGGCTACTACTTCCTTGACTCCAGGGAGGGAATCTGGAACTCCGGGAAGGATGAAAAGCCGAACCTCGGCTACCGTCCGCGCCACAAGGAGGGTTATTTCCCTGTTCCTCCCATGGACAGCTTTCAGGACTTGCGAAGCCGCATCATGTTGGTGATGGAGCAAGTCGGGATCGAGGGCGAGGTCCATCATCATGAGGTGGCAACGGCCGGCCAGGCTGAAATCGACATGAAATACGACACGCTTATGCGCATGGCCGACAAGGTCATGCTCTTCAAGTACGTCGTCAAGAATGTCTGCAAGCGAGAGGGATTTTCGGCCAGCTTTATGCCCAAGCCGATCTTCCAGGACAACGGCTCAGGCATGCACGTCCACATGTCGATCTGGAGAAATGGCGTCAACCAGTTCTATGACGAACGAGGCTACGCGGGGCTGAGCCAGACCGCACGCTATGCCATCGGCGGTCTGCTGCAGCATGCGCCGGCGCTGCTGGCCTTTGCGGCGCCCAGCACGAACAGCTACCGGCGGCTGGTCCCCGGATTCGAGGCTCCCGTGAACCTGGTTTATTCGCAGCGCAATCGGAGCGCCGCCGTGAGGATCCCGATGTATTCGAAGAGCTCCAGCGCCAAGCGCATCGAGTTCCGGTGCCCTGACCCGTCATGCAACCCCTACCTGACCTTTTCTGCCATTCTGATGGCGGCTCTGGACGGCATTCAGAACAAGATCGATCCGGGCGAGCCGGTCGACAAGAACCTGTATGACCTGCCGCCCGAGGAGAAGGCGCTGGTAAAGTCGACACCCAGCTCATTGAGTGACGTGCTTGCGGAGCTGGAGAAGGATCATGATTTCCTGATGAAGGGGGATGTCTTTACCGGCGATGTGATCGAGACCTGGATCAAGTACAAGATCGCCCACGAAGTCGATCCGGTGCGCCTGCGCCCCCATCCCTACGAATTTTACCTGTACTACGACATTTAAAAACATGGCGTGGCATAGCTGCGACCAAAAACAAAAGATTAACGCAGAGGCCGCAGAGACCAATGCGGAGGGCGCAGAGATCGGATAGAAAAACAACTTAAGACAAGGGTATTCTCCGCGGCCTCTGCCTCATCCTCAGCGGTCTCTGCGTTAATCTTTTGCTTTTCGTGGTCTAGCAGCAAAGATTTGACGGTGTTCGTAGAAGGTTTCTAAGATGGAAACGGATGTCAGCCGGCTGCGGCAGAAGTTTCGCGAGGGGAGGGTCGAGCTGTTTCCGGCGCGCGCGCGCACGGCTCCCTGCCGCGAGCTGATGGCGCGCCATGCCGCCCTGCTTGATGGCCTGCTGGAGGACATCTACCAGGCATCCTGCGAATATGCGGACCGGCAAGTATCGCGCAGCACCCATTCGGGCCTCGGGATTGTCGCCACCGGCGGGTATGGTAGGAAAGAGCTGAGCCCGTTCTCCGACATAGACATAGCTTTCATTCCATCCGAGGAAGAGGATCCCTGGGTCGAAGCCGCGGTCCATGCGGCTTTTAAGCTGGTCATGGATGTCTTTCTCTCCTTCCGCGAAATCCACGTCGGCTACTCGTTTCGCCCCGTTTCGGATTTGCCCACCTGGGATTTGCCAACCAAGGTGTCGCTGCTTGATGCGCGCCACCTGTGTGGCGACCGCCGCCTGAACGATCGATTGCAAGAGCAGCTCCGTTGGAGCCTGTCCCCTCTGGACCTGATGCTCGAAATGCAACAGCTCGAGGAGCGGCAGAGGTCTGGGACGGACTCGGTGCTTTACTCGGTTGAGCCGGATCTCAAGGACGGGAACGGGGCGTTGCGTGACCTGCATCGCGCCCGATGGATCTACAAGCTGCTTCTAGGGGTGGACGACAACGCTTTGCTGCCGGAGCTTGAGCTTCGGGGCCTGATGTCCTCCGCCAGGATTGCCGAGATCGAGGCGGCGGCAGAGTGGTTCTGGCGGGCTCGCAATTGGCTGCATCTTACCGCCGGCAAGCTCTCCGATGTCCTGTTTAACAACTACCAGGATCGAATCGCGCGCGAGCTTGGATCATCTTCGGCGCAGGAATGGTTGTCGCAGCACTACGCCCACGGGGAGACGCTGGCGCTCTTTCGTGATGCGGCGATACGCCACGCGCTTGCGGGCCCCATCGAGCTCGGCGGCGTGCAATTGGAAAACGGCTACTTATACCGCCGTCGGATTCATGCGCGACCCGACCCGGGGCGCGCCGTGAAGCTGCTCCATATCGCGCAACGATACAACATCCCCATCAGCCTGGTGGACCTGCAGGATCTCGAGAACTCCCGGAGCGCGGCCGTGCAGGTGAACGAGCCCTCAGGGGACGAAGCCTGGGCCTTCCTCGGCATCTTGCGCGAAGGGCGGCGGGTAGCCGAAACTCTGCGGGCGCTGGTGCGCTATGGTCTGATGAATCGATTCCTGGACAGGTTTTCGGAGGTAATGCGGTACGTCCCGCCCGACCCGGCCCATCGCTACACGGTCGGCGAGCATTCCCTGAGGATTATCGAGTATCTCGAGGGTCTTCGTGCCACGACTGACGGATCCGAGCAGCGCTTTGCAGAACTTATGGCACAGTGCTCTCAATTTGACGTGCTCTGTCTGGCGGCATTGATTCATGATGCAGGCAAACTGAGTGGCGACGGCGAGCATAGTGAGCTGTCGTTGGCCATCGGCCGGGCGGTCGCGGAGCGGCTCAAGCTCGCGCCTGAGAAACGCGATCTTATCGATCTTCTCGTCGGCCAGCATCTTTTGCTGGTGCGCACTGGACGGCTCCATGACTTGAAATCGACTGCCGTGATCCAGTCGGTTGCCGAGAAGATTCCCAGCGTAGATGCTCTGCGCCACCTCTACGTCTTTTCCTACGTCGACACGCGCGCGGTTGCCAAGAAGAATTGGACCTCCATGGATCATCGCGACCTGGATGAACTGTTCCGCAAGGTCCAGAGCCATCTGATGGGCCAGTCGCAGGAAGAGAGCGCCGCCGACGTCGTCGAAGGGCGCATCGGCGAGATTCGACACACCATAGCCCGTTCCGGGGAGCCCCAGTCCGACGAGGCTGTGCGGCGGCACTGCGATTCAATGCCGGCGAGCTACATCCTCAACACGCCGCTGGATGAGATCGCCCTGCACCTCAAGCTCCTCGCACGTTTGGAAGCCGAGAGTGTGGTACTGGATCTCTACAACCGTCCCGGCGACGATTACTCAGAACTGACGGTCTGCGCCTACGACGATCCTCAGCCCGGGATGTTGGCGAAGATCACCGGTGTGCTCTACGGCTGCGATGCCGACATCCAGAAGGCGCAGGTGTTTACGATGCACGCGGAGCGTCCCGTCGTTCTTGATACGCTCTGGATCCGTTCCGGCGGAACACAGGTTTCTGAAGCGCGGGCGCGGCGGATCCGGACCACGCTCCAAGAAATCCTTACCGGCAAGCGCACGGTCGAAAATCTTCTG
>JBEKYG010000062.1:0-11974 GCA_049511215.1 Acidobacteriota bacterium
CTCCAATATGACCAGCGCGTATAGCGGCATCCGTTGGGGCACGGGACTGCCGCGGCAGTTTCAATACGAGCACACCCAGAGCCGCATCGGAGGAAATCTGTGGGATTCTCCTCTTCAATTCATCGAGAACTCTCCGGTCTTCCAGGCCAACCGGGTGCAGACTCCGCTCATGATCCTGGCCAATGACGCCGACGATGCCGTCCCCTGGTATCAGGGAATCGAATACTATCTGGCGCTCCGGCGGCTTGGCAAAGAAGTCTACATGTGGGACTACAACGGCGAGCTTCATCACCTGAACAAGCGGCCGAACCAGAAGGATTACACGGTGCGCATGCAGCAGTTCTTCGACCATTATCTGAAAGGCGCGCCCATGCCGGAGTGGATGGAAAAGGGCATTCCCTACCTGGAGCGGGATAAAGAAAAGGAGAAAATCAAAGCGATCCTCGACGGAAAGAAGTAGTTGAATAGGGGGACAGTCTACTGGACTGCACCCCTGAGTTGAGACAAAGGAAATGGGGATGCAGCACCCAGCGCTGCGTCCCCGGTTTCCCAGCATAAGGAATTAGGGATTCCACGTACGAACCTGGCGACCCGGGAGGGCAGACGAACGGAGGCCTCGGCGCGGACCTCCATCGAATACGCGGCTAGTTCCGGCCGACCCACATTCCCCAGAGCGCGGGAGTGAAGGGGCCCAGTTTTGTTTTGTCTTTCTTACGACAACTTCGCTCAGTTTCCGTTTCAGGATCGTGAGACGTAACTTCCTTGAAGCAGGCGGGCCTCAAGATTCGAGTTTATTGTCCCATGCTGGGAGGGTCAAAACCCTCGCCTTCAGGCGACGGCTTCAGCGGATTTTTCGTTGCTTCTGTAAGGGCGGGACCCGTGCCCGCCCGTGAGGCTTCTCGGGCGCCCACAGGTGGCGCCCCTACCGGAGTTCTCCCGAATTGCCACTCCTCCAAAAAGCTCACCGGGCAAGGGCCGGGCTTTGCCCGGAAAAGGACTTGGGTCCGTTACCAAGAAGCCTCCGCCTTAGGCGGTGAAGAATTTACTAGATCAGACGGAGAGTTGCCGATTATGAGGAAGGTCCCGCTCGGAGGCGATTACTTCTTGGCGGTCGGGACCTTTTGCTTGAGTTCCTCGAACCAGTTCTGGACGAGGATCATTTCGGTGACGGGCGTGGGCTTCCTTTGTTCAAGCTTGACCATGAGGAATCGCTGCCCGTCGAAGGACAGGTCGTAGGTGCGTATGGGGTCACCATACAAATATCCGGGTTTCTCGAAGAGCAGGCGCGGCTTGCTGGTCGAGAAGCCGCCGTCAGTCTGGACATCCGCGACCCACACTTGATTCCGCCATCGATAGAAAAGCTGTTTGCCATTTCTTGCCCACAGCGGCTCGACGCCCCCTTCGCTCGATACCGGGTGTTTCATCCCTGGGCCGGGAAATGGCCGCACGTAGACCTCGAAGCGGTTTGATTCATCGGATGAGTATGCTATCCAGCGACCGTCGGGCGAGAATTCGGGATCCATCTCATTGAATTGCGAATTCAGGAACGGCGTCACGCGCCCTGAGCGGACTTCCAGCACAGCAATGTCGTCGTCACCGGTATCTCGGTGCTCTTCAACCAAAGCGACCATTTTCCCATCCGAAGACCATGATCCAGGGTAATGGGTGTATTCGCTTGTTGTAAGGCGCTCCATCGGTGAGCTTCCATCGTAAGGTTGCCAGAACAGGTTCGCCTCCAGAGATTTCTCCCATGAGAAAAGAAGCCGTTTACCGTCGGGAGTCCAGATCGGATGGATAGCCCATCCCTCGCCAGTCAACCGACTGTTCGTGCCTCTAATTAAGTCATACACCCAGACCTGATACTCTCGTCGATAAGTTCCATAGGCAATCCTCTGGCCATCCGGAGAAAGACGCGGAGCGAAAAAGGGCTTCTGCAAGAGCGTCACAGGTTGCTCTCTGCCTCTCTGATCCACCCACACGAGCGAATTATTTGGGTCCGGAACGATGCCACCTGCCGCATAAATGAGCGATCCTGTGTCAGAGATGCCGAACTGACCAGCACCAGTGTTGTTCTCCAAAAATATGCTGAAGGCTTGCATGACGTTTTCCACGAGGGGAAATGGTTGCCCGATGACGTTCAGCCCGGCCAGATCAAATCGCACAGCCATGAGCGTCCCTTGCCTCAGGAACACAAGGTGTCCTGTCGGAACATACCTGGCATCAGCGGCGTCTTGTAGCAAGACATGCCACTCGCGGGTATCGAGTCGGAGCAGGGCAAGGCAGGGTTGTGAGACACTGCCGTGTCTCATTATGGTGAAAATCACGACCTTCCCATTGGGGAGCCAAGAGGGCAAGCGGTGGCTGCGCTCCTCCCGCTTCGGGTCAGGCCTGGTTAAGGTCTCGGGCTTCCCGCCATCAGCCGAAACCATTGAGAGCCCGGAGGCCCATCCGTCCGTAAACACAATGCTGTTATCACCACCCCAATTCGCACCATACAGCATTGAAGCGTCGCACAAAGTGGCAGGCACACCACCCTCGACAGGAACCTTCTTCAGCTTGCCGTCTGCCCAGAATCCCACCCATCGGTTGTCGGGCGACAGGAAGGGGTTGATGCCACCTTCCGTCCCGGTGATGGGCTTGGCTTCCGCTTGATCCATTCTCCGCAGATACAGCTGAGGCTTCGCTTGAGGGCCCGGATTCTCCTCAATCGCGCTGTAGACAACGAACCTGCCATCGCCGGAAATGGCCATGGCAGTTCGGCTCGGACGCTCCAATTCCGCGCGCATGCCGTCGAGCCAATGGCCCGGCTCGACCGTGATCACGGCCCTAAGCACGGGGGAGGACGTGGCGGGCTGCAAGTATCTCATCAATGCAACGCCGATCAGGATAACCGCCAGAAGCAGGACAGCCGCACACGCAGCCCGCCAAAGGAGTGAGAATCGCCGAGGAGCAGGCGATGCTTGGATGGGAACGGCATCCTTGGCGGCGGACTCCTCGATTTCGATACGGGCATCGAGAATGTCCTGCTGCCTTCGCTTCGAATCCTTCCGCAGGCATCGTCTCAGCAACGCATGGATACTGGATGGCGTGTTTGCGGGCAGCAGGCTCCAATCCGGTTCAGCTTCCAAAATCTTAGCCATTACCTCGGTGACGTCATCCCCTCGGAATGCCCGTTTCCCGGTCAGGCACTCATACAGCACACAACCGAACGCCCAGATGTCGGCGCGTTTGTCGATAGGTTTGCCTCTGGCCTGCTCGGGGCTCATATAAGCGGCAGTGCCAAGCACGACGCCGGGGCGGGTCATCGCCTCGGTGATCGTGGGTGAATGCGACAGGTCCGCAGTTGCGGCCTGATCATGGAGGGCACGCGCCAGCCCGAAGTCCAACACTTTGACCTTGCCCTCAGGCGTAACCTTCACGTTGGCAGGCTTCAGGTCGCGGTGGATAATGCCTTTTTCGTGCGCAGCCTCCAGACCTTCGGCAATCTGGCGGCAAACTTCGAGGGCTTCATCCACAGGCAACGGCCCCTTGGCAATCCGCTGCGCCAGGGTCTCGCCTTCAACAAGCTCCAGCACCAGGAAGCGTTTTCCTCCAGCTTCTTCCAGCCCATAGATGGCGGCAATGTTGGGGTGATTCAGCGATGCCAGCAGCTTGGCCTCGCGCTCGAATCGGGCCAGCCGCTCGGGATCGCTGCTGAAGATATCGGGCAGCACCTTGATGGCAACATGCCGCTTTAGCTTGGTGTCCTCGGCGCGGTAGACTTCACCCATTCCGCCTGCGCCGAGTTTTGCTGTGATTCGATAGTGAAGAACGGTTTGCCCGGTCAAATCCGTCTGTTCCGCTATCGCCCTGGCAGCCAGGTCGAGTGCCGGTGCTTCGATGAACTCCTGGGCTTCGGGCCGGCAGGCAAGCAGCGACTTGACTTCGCTGCGCAAACTCTCATCCCCGGCGCAGGCCTCGTCCAGGAAAGCTTCACGCTCGCGTGGCTCCCTTTCCAGGGCTGCATGGTAGAGCTGTTCGATCCGCTCCCACCGTTCGGGCTGCATCACGGCCTCCTTGCGGCGCGTTTCATTTCTCGATAGAGCCAGCTCTTGGCCAGATCCCAGTCGCGCCAGACTGTGTCTGCGGAGACCTTCAGCACCTCCGCGATTTCTTCGAGATTCAGTCCCCCGAAAAACTTCAACTCCACAACTCTGGCTTTCCTGGGATCGACCTCGGCGAGAACTGTAAGCGCATCGTCCAGTTCAATCAGATCCGCATCCGGCCGGGGAGCAACGATGGAAGCGTCTTCGAGCGACACTTGCCGAAAACGGCCGCCTCGTTTCTGCGCCTGACTGGACCGTGCCATATGAACCAGGATTTGCCGCATCAGGTTGGCTGAGATCGCAAAGAAGTGGGTGCGGTCTTGCCATTGGACCTGGTTCGCATCAATCAGCTGAAGGTAGGCCTCGTTGACCAGAGCTGTGGTCTGAAGGACGTGGCCGGCACGCTCGCGCACCATGTACCGATGCGCAAGCCGCCGCAGCTCGTCATAGACCAAAGGCATGAGCCTGTCGAACGCCGCCTGTTCGCCGCGACACCAGGCGTGAAGCAGTTGATGCGTCAAATTGAAAAGCCGGCCGAAGCAGCCGAGCTGGAGATCTGGCGCGAACTGCAGCGCAGCACGGCATTAAAAATGCGGGTTTCGACGGCCAAGCGGAATGATGCGGGCCTGGGAGTTTTCACTCTTCCCAATTCGTTACCGTAACCCCCGGCTCGGCCGGGAGTCTGACAGGGTTTGACGATTCCGGGAGTGCGGGAACGCGCACCGACATCGTTCCAACCCCCGGCACAGGCCAACCCAGTACTGGAGTTGTCCGGGATTGCGATGTATATTGGCAAGTGATGCCAACGGTACTCAGGTCTGGAGCTTACCGGTTTTTCTTTTACTCTGCGGATCGACATGAGCCTCCACATATTCACGTCGAACGGGAGGACATGAGCGCCAAGTTTTGGCTCGATCCGGTTCGCCTCCAGGATAGTAGCGGTTTTGGACGATCTGAGCTTCATCGACTGAGGCATCTGGTTGAGGAGAACAAGGCACTTTTTCTAAGGCAATGGAATGAATACTTCACAGACTGAGCTGCGAGTCATGCAGGCCGAAGATGCGGAGGTTACTGAGGACTCACTCGTCGTCGATCTCATGGACGGTCGAACGGTCTCCGTGCCAATTGCCTGGTACCCTCGTCTGGCGCATGGAACCAAGACAGAGCGTGCCAACTGGCGCTTGATCGGCCGTGGTGAGGGCATCCACTGGCCCGACCTCGACGAAGACATCAGCATTGAAGGACTGTTAGCGGGTCGTCCTTCTGGAGAATCCCAATCCTCTCTCCAGCGGTGGTTGAAATCGAGAGAGGCGGCTCGCTGACGACGAGCTCTAGTCGCTGCTTCACTGTGACCTGCAATGTCAGGATGCCGAGCGCCGACAGGCCTACTTGATGACAACGGATTCGCTCATTATCTCAGGCCTGAGTGAGCTTGCGTTTTCCTGCTGACGACAAACGATGATGATTTCGGTCGCTTTTACGGCATCGGCAGACACAAGCCTACAGACATCTGATTACTACCGCAGCGCTTTCAACATCTGAAAAAGCGTGAACAAAACCCAACAAACGGCCACCCGGAAATCGGGAGGCCTTGGGAGGCCTCGAAGAGGGACGGATGTGCTGGTCGAACCCGCGGGGCCACAACGGGGTTTTCCGGGTGGCCGGGCGGGGGCTAAAACCTGAGGGAATGAGGCAAGCCGGCGATTGCAGCCGGCCTTGCCCCATTGCTTATTTCTTCACTTCACCACCAGGGTCACCGTGCCTGCGGTGCTGGTGGCTCCGCCGCTGGTGATCTTGTAGGTGAACGAATCGGTACCCGCGAAGTCCTTGTCCGGCGTATAGACGAAGCTGCCATCGGGCTTGAGCGCGACCTTGCCGTGCGTCGGGTTGGTGTCGATGGCCGCCGTAGACGTCACGGCCGCCTGGCCTGCGCCCGCAGCAACACTGAGCAATCCAGGCGCTGCGACGGCTAACGGCTTGTTCTTCGCGGCCGCGAAAATGTGGCTCTCCGCTGACGGCCCCGCGTTCCCCCCGCGGCCACCGCCGGCACCGCCGCCCCGGGCTGCCGGCAGCGGCGGCATCTCGTCGGGTGCGAAACGCGGCAACATCTTGTCGCGGTTTGCGATATGGTAGACCACCGACGCCGTGATGACAGCATCCTTCATCACATCGTCTGGAATGATCCGTTCGTAGGTATCGAGGTTGGTGTGATGGGTGATGCTGTTGTACTCGATCGGATCCTGCTGGGTGCCGATGCCCGGCAGGCCGCCGTTGTTGAACGACGTGCTGTCGGTGCCGCCGGTCGCGCGACTAATGGTCGTCACCGCGCCATAAATGCCCCACTCCTCGAATGGCTTGAAGAACTGCGCGAGGATGACGCCGGCGTCGGGCGGTCCAAAGATCGATGCGCCACGGACGCGGCCCGTGCCCGAGTCGATGTTCCAGTAGGCGTCGAGCTTGGCCCACTCCTTCGTCGGCGCCTCGGCCGAACCGAAGTGCTGCTTCACATAAGCAATCGATCCGAGCAGCCCTTCCTCCTCGCCGCCCCACAAGGCGACGCGGACGGTGCGGCGCGGCTTGGCGCCGACGGTTTCGAGAATGCGCGCGGCCTCCATCATGATCGCGCAGCCGATCGCGTTATCGGCCGCTCCGGTGGCCGTGTGCCACGAGTCGAGGTGCCCACCGAGCATCACGACCTCATCGGCCCTGTCCGAGCCGAGGATCTCCGCGATGGTGTTGTATGACGTCTTGCCTTCGGGGTAGTAGTGGTTGACGATGTTGAACTCGACCGTGACCGGCGTGCCGTCGTCGATGATGCGCGAGATCCGGCCGTAGTCGTCATTGCGCAGGATGACGCCCGGCGCCTGAGTCGTGTGGTCATAGGTAGGCGGATTCTGCCCGACGATGATGCCCTGGGCTCGCACGGCGTCGTTGAGACGCAGCGCCGGCGGGTTGTCGCGCAGGAACGCGGTGATGCGCTGGTTGACCTGCTGCGGCGTCAAACGGCCGTCGGCAGCCGGCGGCGCTCCGCCGCCGCGGCCCCCGCCGCCCGGGAAGCCGCCGCCACGTCCGCCGCGCGCGGGCGCGTTGGGATCCGGCGGCAAGTAGCGGGCCTTGGCGACGTCGTCGGCAATCCGCTTTTGAGGTGTGGTAAAGTCAATCGGCACGTACGTCCAGTCGCCGACCATGACGATGCCCCCCTTTACGAGCGGCGCTTTATCGATCAGGTAGGCGTTTAATTCGGCCTCGGTCGGTCCGAGGTAGGTCGGACCCTGGGGGCCGCCGCGGCCGCCGGCGGCCGGGGCATTGGGTTCGGCCGGCGCCAGCGGTCCGTGCGGTGGGACAAGCTTCACCACCGGGCCGGATACCGTTCCATTCGTCGACGGCGACCAGGCAACAACCTCGAACTTCAGGTTGGACTTGACCGGCGAAGTGAGGAAGCCCGATGCGCGCTCGTTCAACCAGCCTTCGTGGCCCCAGTCCCACGGCTCGAGGCGGGCATTCGTCATGCCCCAGCTCTGCATCGTCTTGATTGCCCAGTTGGCCGCCGCTTCATGGCTGGGTGAGCCGGTCGGCCGCGGGCCGTAGACATCGGCCAACATGTGTTCGATCCACATCAGCTTCGAATGCTCCATGCCCTCGGCGCGGATCTTCGCGTTGAGGTCGGTGTCGATCTTTTCAGGAAGGACGGTGTGCGGAACCCAGACGGTCAGCGACTGCGCCTGGCCCGGCGCGCCGCCCGGCGGGTTCTGCGCGGAGGGCTGCCGCGGCGCCGCCGAAACGGAAAGGACCAAGACCAATGCGAGCGTTAGCCCAAACATCTTGCGTATCATGGTGAAATCCTCCGGAGAATCATCAATCTGCAATTCAGACTGGCGAATGAAAATGGATTGTCCATTGTGAACTCCTCGATGCCGGCGTGACTGCCTGATCCCGCCCACTGCTAAGGACGGGGGGGGGTGGGTTGCGTTTTTCGATGGAGGCTCGTCTGCTGCGCCCGTTCCACATTCGGTTTGTGAGTTCTATGTCGGCTCTGCCGGCTGATCAGAGGTTCTACTCCTGCAATATTAGCTTGTTGTCTCGGATGTTACATCGAAAATGTGCTCTTCCGGAAAAATTTACACAGGGTTCCGCACAATGATGTTTTGAGAAGCGGAATCCTGGGATTTGTGGTCGGACCCAATGCCAAATGTCGGGAATGTATAAGAATCAGAAGCTTCCGGCAAAGCCGGAGGCTTGATATGTGAACCGCTCAAAGCGGTTGGCGCTTCGCGCTAAAATCACGACCATCATCGGCGTGGTAGACCACCGTGCTGTAGGGGCGGGAACCTGTGCCCGCCCGTTCGTCCGGAATGGTCTCCGCCTGTCAGGCAGCGCCCAATACACTGCACAGAGAATGGATCAGATCCCTTCGGGCAGCGTGAGCTACCGGGCGCCCACGGGTGGTGCCCCTACAGGTCTTGGTTCGACGATGGCACTACTTGAAGAGCCCTGGTTACTCCCGGAATTGTCATACTCTGTGAGTCCCCCGGCAAAGCCGTGGGTTTACCCGGTAAATTACAGACTTTTCGGCGCGTCCTGGAGTAAGATGGCATACCATTCTATGCGAACTCTCCCCAATCGAGGAGGCACCATGACGAATCGCGAAATTGGCCGGCTGAGTTGCAGGGTTCTCAGCATCTATACTCTGACCGGCTTTATCGGTTCTCTTGCTATGCCTGTTTCCATGCTCCAGCCGGTGATGTGGCGCCCCGGAAGCACAACAACCTGGCTGCTGACGCTGGTCCCACCCTTACTGCTCCTGCTTCTCGGCGCGTTTCTCTGGTTTGGCGCAGAAGCGTTGGGTGCACGAATGATTCTATCCTCGGAATCTTCTGAAAGCACATCAGGCGCGACTCCCCAAGTCATTCAACGGATTGCATTCGCCGTTGCGGGCATCTTGATTCTCGTCGGCGCAATTTCTTCATTAAGGCTATTTATCCAGCAGATTGCCATTCGAATCTCACACAGTCGCTCACCCATGGATAACCTGGATCTGACGATGCTCGGCGTCGAGGTTGGTATCAGATTTGCGTTGGGCGCATGGTTATTGGTCCCCGATAGTGTGCGACTCCTGGTTCAAAAAGCAAAACCCCTTGTCCAGAAAGATTGGTAATATCTGGCGATCTGCCGGCTCGATGTCGGACTCGAACCGGCAATGTCGTTTAAGGAGGAACGCATGAGCGAGTCGTCCAAAATGAAGCCTCTGGTCACCTTGTTGAGTCTACTCCTGATACCTCTCTCCGCCTGCATGCTGTCGTCCAGGGAACAAGCAGGGAGCAAAGCTGCCGCGGGCTGCACAACGGTCATCATCGGCAAAAGAGCGTCCGCGGACGGCAGCGTGATCATGGCCCACAACGAGGACTATGGCGACAATGACTGCATGCATTTGGTCTATCATCCGGAAGAGAAACATGTGCCGGGAGACGTGATCCGTTTCGCTTTTGAGGCCGTGCCGCAGGCAGTTGTCACTTACGCGTACACCGCGATAGAGATGTATTCAGGACAGCGGCTCGGGATGCCTCCTGCCAAATTCCTCGATGGGATGAACGAATTCGGAGTATCGATGGCGAGCAACTGCATCGATTGCAAGGAGCCCGGCAGGCCGTATGACAAAGGGCTCGGTTGGCCCGAAATCGGCCAAATCGTACTGCAGCGATGCAAGACCGCGCGCGAGGCCGTGGAACTCAGCGCCAAATTGGTCGACCAATACACCTTCAACGGATTTGAAGCCACATCCTGCAAAAACGTGACCTTTCTGATCGCAGACTCGAACGAAGGCTGGATCATGGAGGTCACAAAAAAACATTGGGTGGCACGGAGATGTCCTGATGACGGCGCCGTCTTTTATGCCAACCAGGCGCAAATAGAGACCGACTGGGATCTGGCTTCGGCTGATCTGGTTTCCTATGCCACGGCGCAGCACTGGTACGATCCCAAAACCGGCAAGAAGTTCAACTTTCGAGAAGCATACGGTACCAATCTGGGAGATCCCTCCAACACGATGCGCGAGGCGCGTGCCAGCGAGTTGCTGGCGCCCAAACTTGGCAAGATCACGGTCCAGGATCTGGCCGGCGTTATGAGGGATCACTATGAGGGGAAGACTTACTATCAGCTCCCGCACAACAGAAAAACGCGGCCTATATGCGTGAGCTCGACTGATGCTTCGCAGATATATCACCTCAGGGGGAACCTGCCTCCGGACATTGGGTGCGTGATGTGGTCGCTCGTCAGCTCTCCTTGTTCGGGCGTATACACGCCGGTCTGGGCAGGTTATGGAGGAGGAACTCCGGCGGAATGGCAGCGAGGCTCGGACTCCTACAGCTCTGACTCAGCCTGGTGGGCATTCGAGAGCATCCAGAGAGATGCGGCTCCCCTCGGCAATAACAATCGCGAACGGTGGAGCAGCGTGGGGCCTGTGATAACCAAGCGATGGGACAACATTGAGAAGCAGGCCTACGAAAAGGTCTCGGAAATCGAAAGGAATGCACTGGAATCGTGGAGGCGTGGAGAAAAAGGAACGGCTCTCAAGCTTCTCACAGACTATACCAACTCGCGATTGCACTCTGACTATCTGGAAGCATGTTCCATTCTCGACTGGCTCAAGTCGAGGACGGCAAAGTAGGGCTCGAAGGGGAAGGCAATGCGGTGTTTGGATGCGACCTGATGCCGCCTACTTTTCAAACGGCTTCTCGGTCACCATCGACTGCCAAGCGCGAGCGACGCGCTCGGTGGGCAACCAGGCGGTGGGAAAGTTCGGCGCACCTGTCGCCCCAAACGGTTGGATCGTCTTCGCCTTGAGATCGCCAAGGAACCCGTCCTTCTCGGTGATGGGCCGGAGTGGTGTTCCAAGGCGAAGCGGCATCACATCCTCGAAGAAGATCAGGGCTACATCGCGGGATCGCCCGACGATGTGCGAGGCGTGGCGGCCAGGTTTTATTAGTCTACTGCCGCGATCTGATATTGCTCGATCTTGCCATCGGGCATGGCACGCACCGTAAGTACCAGAGTTTTCCGTGCGAACCTGATCTGATAGGCCCAGAAACTCATGCCGCCGCGCTCCGAGTGCTCAATCTGGGTAAACTCCCGTGGGGCGCCGAGAGGTGCCAGGCTGGCAGAAAAATCTCGGAGAGCCTGTTCGGAGAAATAGCTGTTCCCGTTCCCGGTGAAGAGGGAGCGGTTGATTGTGCCGCGCTGCAGATCTGCGAAGATCTTGCGGGCCAGCTCTTGAAATTTGGCCGCGGTGGCATCCTGGACCGCGAAGATCAAAGGCGTGATCTTCTGCGCCATGCTGGTGGCCGCCTCCGCGGCATCCGCATTGGTAAGAACGGTGATAGCGGCGCGATGGTCCGGGAAAACTAAGTTCTCGGCTGTAAAGCCGGACACTTCGCCGCCGTGCTCGAGGACGCGCCGGCCGGAATCACTGCGGATACCAATGCCGAGTCCATAGTGAGTGGCCACGCCATTTTTGAGTAGGACCTCGGTCTCCATTTCCTGGTACGACGAGAGCTTGAGCAATTTCTGCTCAATCAGCCCGATGTTCCATTTCGCCAGATCCCGCGCGGTCATCGCAAGCTCGCCGGCGGCGAAGAGCCATCCCTGGCCTTCTTTGGGCGCGACCCGCAGCGGGCCGAGCGCATATCGCATGTAGCCGGCGGGATCGGTGTCGCTGAGGCGGTTCTGATCGACGTCGACGACGCTGTCCATGACGAGCGGCGTGAACACACGTTCTCTGAGAAACTGCAGCAGCGGCATGCCGGCAGCCTTCTCCACGATCAGGCCCGCAATGACAAATCCGGTGTTGCTGTATTGCCGCTGCGTTCCTGGATCAAAATCGAGCGGCTTTCGAG
>JBEKYG010000063.1:0-11815 GCA_049511215.1 Acidobacteriota bacterium
GTGACCAGTTTGCCTAACGCGTTTGCCAGATGCTCTTGCAGCTATTGCCCTTCCGCTCATTTGCCCTCGAGCCGCAAGCAGCGATGAGATGTTCAGGGCAGCCCATCCGGAACCCGCCGGCACCCACGCACCTAAATTCTTGACTCGTTATCTCCAAGATGGCACGAGCTAATATTTATGCCAGGTCGTCCTTAACGGCACGCGAGAGCTGGGCATTTCTCACTCGCGCTCAGGGATTGTAGCGGCGCCTGCTTCTGCAGATTGCCAATGGCGCAGCAGCTTCCGACTTCGCTGGACGCAATCAGACGCACGGATGCACTGGCTTCACCGCACCCCGTTTCCTCAGATTCAACATTAAGGCGTCACAGGGGATTACGTACCACAGCGTGGTAAAATAACAAGCCTGTAATTTCCTGTCAACAATTATTGCGCTGGAGGGAACGCGCCGCAGCCGGCGGGAAGACCTACCTGAGTTGGTAGCTAAGGGTTCGCGCCAGAATAAGTTGGCATTTTGGCGCGAGCGCCGGGCGGGCAGATGCAAGGCGCCGCGACGCAGGCGATGTGCTGACATCGTCGAGGAGCGGCAACGCGGCAGATGCCCGCCCGCCGCCGTGCCCCGCAGGGCTGCTGGCTCCCATGCTTGCAATTTTCTATGCCACCCTTTGGTAAGATCCGCAAGCCTAGGAGACAGCAGCAAAATGCCAAGTTATTTTTGCGCGAGCCCTAAGATGCTGCCATGGACCCTTCGCCTTTTGAAACAGCTTGAATAAATTGACGTGAACCGGTTTGCTCTCAACGAGTCGTGTAATTTTCGAAGTATATCAGTAAGCACCACCGGCTATCACTTCGCGGCTTCCGTTTGTTTGATAAAAACCTGTTTGGATGTGAATCGTCCCATTGGGGTGGTCTGCGTAGTTTTCAGAGTCAGGGTTTTGCCATCGCTTGAAAGGGAGAATTCCTCCTTCAACTCGATTTCGGGGGCCCGGCTGGAAGAAGCCATTTTTTGAGTCCCCACGGTCACGATTTTGTCCTTGTCCCAGGATGTTCGCGATTTCATTTCTCCATTGCCCAAAACGCCCGGATTGACGCTTTCGGTTCCATCCAGCTTAAACAGCTGTGTGATCCTCTCTCCTCCTTCAGAGTTGCTGATTTGGTGGGTGACCTTGATTTTATCTTCAGTCTGTTCGATAACGAGTGTGGAGACTTCGGGTTGTCCAGTCCCGACGGGGGCAGTATCTCCACGACCGCCGGGCGAGGTTCCGCCCGGCATACCACCGCCGGGGTAGCCCAGGCCACGACCTGTTCTACCACCTCCGCGTCCCATCCCTCCGCTACTACGGCCCGTTCCTCCTCCTCCACCCCCTTGCATGTTCGGACTTTGGTTAGTCCTGCTCTGTTTCAGGAGCCAGGTCCCACTGTAGTTGACTTTCTTGGCAATCCAGGCGCTGGACCCAAGATACAGGCCGATCAGAGCGACAAGCACAACACACCTTTTCATCCTTCCTCCTTGCCAGTGGCCTACTCTGTGTTTTTCATTTCGGCGGATCGGTTTGTCTGGTAAATGTCTGCGTGGTGGTGACTTGGCCTCTGGTCATCGTCCGGCTGGTTTTTACCGTAAGAGTCTTCCCGTCCTTCGAGAGCGAGAACTCCTGTTTAACCACAATATCAAGGCGAGCCGCGTCGTTGGAGCCCGATGGTTGCTGAGTTCCGAGAGTCACCAGTTTACCCTTATCCCAGGAGGTTCTTGTTCTGAGCTCGCCGCTGCCGGCGGGGACTGGGTTCACACTCTCGCTTCCATCCAATTTGAATGTCTGAACGAATTCCGGCTCATCGCTGCCGGCATTGCTGACTTTGTGGGTAACCTTCAGTTCAGTTTCCGTATGGTCAATTACCAGAGCCGAATCCGTCATTTGGGACGCCCCGCCGGGGTCGTTGCCGCCACGGCCTCCACCGGATCGCCCGCCACCAGGATATCCTCCACCAGGATATCCTCCACCAGGGATACCGCCGCCACGGCCCCCTCCTCCGCGGCCACCGCCGCGGCCCATGCCGCGTCCACCCATTTGCCCTACGGGTGCCTGGTCGACCTTGCTCTTGGCCAATATCCAGGTACCGCTGAAGTTGACTTTCTTTTGATCCTTCCCAACAGCCCAGGTCATGCATCCCCAAAACAGTCCAAGGATCGCAACCAGGCCCAAGATTCGTTTCATCCCCCCTCCTCCCGGCAATTCATCAATTGCCTGCTCTGAAGATTCACTAAGGAAATACGATGGAAAGTGCAGGCGGTTGCATCGCTGCGAACAAATTCCAATCCCCCATCCAGAACCGCACGACGGGCACGTTCCTGTAATTCTCGACGTTTTGAAGCACCGGCCTTTTGGTGGTGACTGCCAAAAACTAAATCTACCACCAAGACGGCAAGACGCCAATACGCCAAGACTCCGCAACAGCTTGTTACGTTCAGAATCCAACCCACGACGACTTTGGATATTTCGGTTCTTTTGCAGAGCCAGGACACCGTCAAGGGGCGCAATTGTTCTTGTGCTGGTTCCGAATGCGGATCTATGATCCCTGAGCGGCGACGTGCAATCTGACGGGGTCTTTCCATGGCTTTGAAGTGGGCATCGATAGCCGGGTATGTGATCTTGGTTCTTGCGCTGCTCGCCCTGATCGCGCGGCACGCCATCTTCGCCAACAGTCCGGCCACCATTGCGGCGCAGGTTCTTGCCGGATTGCTCATGCTCTGGGCGAGGCTGACCTTCGGCCTGCGGAGCTTCCATGCGGCGGCCAACCCGACACAGGGCGGTCTGGTAACCACGGGCCCATATCGATACCTGCGGCATCCTATTTATGCTGCCGTGCTTTTGTTTCTTTCGGCTGCCGTGCTCTCCCACCTCTCGCCCCTGAATGCCTTTCTGGTCTTGGTCGCCGCAATTGCCGTCGCCATGCGGATCTTCGCCGAGGAGTGTCTCCTGGCCGAACGCTACCCGGACTACGCAGCCTACGCAGCCCGAACGAAGCGCGTCATCCCATTTCTGCTCTGACCGAAGACCTGTTGCTGAGTAACAAGTCGACTCGCAGCCGATGACTCACTGCTCATCACTTGGAATGGGCTGTGATTCAGACAGTGCAAGTAAAGAAGCAGCCACGAATTCCATGGGGCAGCATAGCCGCAACCAAAAGCAAAAACTTAACGCAGAGGCCACAGAGATCAATGCGGAGGTCGCTGAGATCCGATAGAAAAATATCTCGAAACAAGGATATTCTCTGCGGTCTCTGCATCAGCCTCTGTGGCCTCTGCGTTAAGCTTTTGACTTTCGCCTCGCTATTCGTGTTATTCGTGGCTATGTTTTATCCCAGTGTCTGAATTGCAGGGAATGGGACGGAGCGTTGACAGCCGCGGGGAGTCATGATACGGTCCGGGGCACGTCAACAGGAGACTTAACATGCGACCGAAGCTGACGATTCTCAGCGACACCATGGTTAACCAGATCATCACCGAGGCGATGGAACTGCTTCGAGATCCCGGCGTGCGCGTGCATAACGAAGACGCGCTCACCTTGCTCGCACAGGCGGAAGCGACGATCGACCGGGAGAATGGGGTGGCCCGCATCCCGGAAGCGATTGTGCGCAAAGCGCTCGAGACCGCGCCATCCGAATTCCATCTCTATGATCTCGGCGGCCGGCCGGCAGTCCATTACGGCGGCGATAGCGTGCAGTTCGATCCTGGATCCGCCGCGCTTGCCATTCTCGACAGCCGTACTCAAGAGCAGCGCGTGCCCGTTACGGCTGACTTTGTCAGGTTCGTAAAGCTGGTCGAGATGCTGCCGCAGATCGACGCGCAGAGCACAGCGATGATCTGCGGGGACGTTCCAGCGGAAATCGGCGACCTTTACCGTCTGTACCTGGCTCTAAACTTCATGCGCAAACCGGTCATCACGGGCGCATTCCGGAAGGACACGTGGTGGACCATGCGTGAAATGCTGGCCGCCGTGGCCGGCGGATCGGCCGCGCTGGCTGAGAAACCGATCGCGGTCTTCGATGTCTGCCCGTCCCCTCCCTTGCTTTGGAGTGATCTTACCTGCCAGAACCTCATCGATTGCGCCCGCAACAGTATTCCGGCGGAGCTCGTGTCCATGCCGCTCGCCGGCGCGACCGCTCCGGTAACGCTGGCCGCGGCGGTTATCCAGCATGCGGCCGAGAGCCTGAGTGGAGTCACCATCGGCCAGCTCGCCAAACCCGGCTCTCCCATCGTCTGGGGCGGGTCGCCCGCCGCATTCGACATGCGTGAGGGAACTACCCCGATGGGCGACGTCGCCACGTGGCTCATCGACTGCGCCTACACCCAAGTAGGCAAAGCGCTTAAGCTCCCGACCCATGCCTACCTTGGCATGAGTGATGCCAAGATCGTCGACGCCCAGTGTGGGCTGGAGTCGGCAGGCGGCACCATGCTCGCGGCTCTCGCGGGCGTGAACATGGTCTCCGGCGCGGGCATGCTCGATTTCGAAAGCTGCCAGAGCTTCGAAAAGCTCGTCCTTGACGCGGAAATCATCGGCATGGCCAAACGGCTCATTTGCGGCATTGAGGCGCGCGAGGAGCCGATCGCGCTCACGCTGATGCGCAAGCTCGGGCACCGGGCCGACTATCTGGGGGAAACACACACGCTGAAGTGGTTCAGCAAGGAACTCTACCTGCCGTCGGAAACGATCGACCGCGGATCTCTCGACGCCTGGAAGCGCAAGGGGTCAAAATCGGCGTTGCAACGGGCGTCGGAGCGCGTCGATTCGCTGGTGGCAAAATACCAGCAGCCGCCGTTTTCATCCGAACTCTGCGCCGAGATTCGAGCCATCACCAAGGCCGCGGCACACAAGTTCGGCATGGAACACCTGCCCCCGCTCACCGGAAGCGAACGGTAACTCAGTCATTAGAATCTCAACGCACAGGACGCCGGGGCAAAGAACAAGAATTCTCTAGACACTCTGCGTTGGGATTTTGCACTCCAAGGAGTATGCCCATGTCAAGCGACCTTCTATCACAGATCACCGCAAGCCTCGTCGACGGCGACCCCGATGTGACCGTGACTGTAACGAAACAGGCACTCGCCGCAGGCATCGAGCCGCTGGCCATCATTGACGGCGGACTGGTGCCCGGGATGCGGCTTGTAGGCGAAAAATTCTCCTGCGGCGAATATTTTCTTCCCAACCTGATTGTCGCGGCCAACGGCATGAAGCAGGCAATGCAGCTTCTTGAACCGGAGCTCCGCGCGCGCCAGCAAACCCTTAAATCCCCTGGCACCGTCGTCATCGGAACCGTGGCTGGCGATATCCACGAAATCGGCAAGTCGCTGGTGGCCACGATGCTCGCAGCCAACGGATTCGAAGTGCACGATCTGGGCGTCGATGTGCCGATCGCCAAGTTTGTAGGCACCGTCCGGGAGGTCGGGGCCAATCTTGTCGGGCTCTCTTCGCTACTGACCACCACGATGGTCATTCAGAAAAAGGTGATCGAGGCACTCGAAAACGCCGGATTGCGCGGGCAGGTAAAGGTGATGGTAGGTGGCGCCCCGGTGAGCAAAAAATGGGCCGAAGAAATCGGCGCTGACGGTTACGCGGAAGATGCCGTCGATGCCGTGAATCTGGCCAGGCAGCTGGCTCACTCCTGAGGACGAAACCAGCCACGGATTTCACAGCGCAGCCTGCTCGCCTCTACCAGGGCCAGAGATCCCGAAGCACACGAAAAACCCTTTTTCGTGTGCTTCGTGACTGCCAAGGCGGTTGAACCATTTGTGTTGAAAAAACACGAATTCACAACTTTGGATCACGGATCGCACGGATCGTCAAGGGATTCACGATGAAGCCCATGGCACCAGCCAGTTCCTCTGTTCCGGCTGATCGCGAAAATCCGTTCCCCGGTGCCGGAACCGCGCTCACTCTGCTGCTGTTGATCAACCTGGTCAATTACATCGACCGCCAGGTGCTTGCCGCTGTGGTGGGCCCCATCAAGGAAACCTTTTTCGGTCACTCCGCCGCTCCAGGAGCCGTTGGCAGCAAGTCGCTGACCGGCATACTCAGCTGGTTCCAATCCCGGCTCGGATTCAGGCCCGAAGATGCGCTGATAGGCTTGCTGGGTACCGCTTTCATGTTGATTTACATGGTTGGGGCTCCGATCTTCGCGCGTCTGGCGGAACGAAAGTCGCGCTGGGTGCTGGTGGGAATCGGCGTGATCCTGTGGAGTCTGGCCAGCGGGGCCTCCGGGCTCGCGGCCACTTTCCTTATGCTCCTGATTACGCGGTGCTGTGTCGGCATCGGCGAGGCGGCGTACGGGCCGGTGGCGCCAACGATGATATCCGATTTTTATCCGGTGAAGATCCGCGGCCAGGTGCTGGCGTGGTTCTATGTCGCGCTTCCCGTGGGCAGCGCACTTGGCTATGTACTGGGCGACCAGGTATCAAGATCTGGAATAGGCAAGTGGAGTGCAAGCTTGATCGGCACCCAGCTCGAAAGCTGGCGCTGGGCTTTTTTCCTCGTCACGGTGCCGGGAATTGTGCTCGGGCTGTGGAGCTTTTTTATGCGGGAGCCTCCGCGTGGCCAAGCGGACCTCTCTGCCATAGCCGAACCTGCCGCTGTTCCCTGGCGCGACTATCTGGTCCTGCTGCGCACGCCTTCTTATACGCTCTGCACACTCGGCATGGCGGCTATGACCTTTGCGATTGGCGGGATTGCTTTCTGGATGCCTCACTATCTAGAAAGCCGTCCGGGTGCACCCACCAATGTGACGACAACCTTCGGCGCCATCACTGCCGGCGCCGGGCTGGTCGCTACACTCCTGGGCGGCATTGCCGGCGACAAGCTGCGTGCGCGCTTTCCAGGCTCCTACTTCCTCGTATCCGGCGCCGCGATGCTCATTGGCTTCCCGGTGTTTCTTGCGGTGTTGAGATCGCCATTCCCCTGGATTTGGCCGCTGATTTTCCTAACCTGTTTCTGCCTGTTCTTCAACACGGGGCCGACTAATACCATCCTGGCAAATGTCACACACCCATCCATGCGCGGGGCGGCTTTTGCGTTCAACATTTTTATCATCCATGCGCTCGGCGACGTGATCTCACCTGTCATCATCGGCTTCCTGAATGACTGGTTCGGTGACATGAACCGATCGTTTCTGGTGGTCGGCTTTACGTTTCTAGCCTCCGGTGTGCTCTGGCTGCTCGGCGCACGGTATCTGCAGCGGGACACTGAACTCGCACCGACGCGGCTTCAAGCGTGACCCCGAGTAGTTCGCGGGCCGTGAGGCAGATTTCAGTCGCCTCAGGGGGCCAAGAGATCCCAGGCGTCTCGCCAACGCCACAGGCTGCCTTTTTATTGAAATGACCGCGGCACATGAGAAACATTACGTGCGTAGCCTCAGGTCGAGGAGTAAAATGAGATTGATGACACCCGAAGAACGGTTCGAACTAATCCAACGGCAGCTGGAGTTTCTCGCCGCGAACCAGGCGCAACATGACGCCGTGATGGCCGAGAATGCCAAACAGCTTATAGAGAATTCCAGACAGATCGCACAGCTTGCCGACCTTACCCTGAGGATCGGACGTATTGTCGAAGTGCAAGCGCAGCGCATGGATACTCTTACTCAGCACATGGAGACACTGGCGCAGCGGATGGATACGCTGGCGCAGCGCATGGATGAGCTGGCCGAATCGCAGCGGCACACCGACGAGCGCCTGAACACACTCATCAATGTCGTTGAGCGCTACTTCTCTAACGGCCATCAATAGCTCCAAATGGCACTCCGAGGCAAGCTTCAACCCCCCGTCTGGTCTCTGAGTGCTCCTCCGACCTCTGCTTCGAGAACAACATTGGGGGCAAGCGTCTCGCGTGGCGATTGAGCCAAAAACTCCTCTCTCGGGAATCGAGATCTCACCAGTGTCGCCAGGCATGAAGGCACGGTGCCAGAGACACTGCCAAACTGCTACCTTTCCCCGGCATCTTCCTCAGCTTCCTTCTCGGTGGCCGGCAGGGCGGGCCTCGTAGAAGTTGCAGCCGCGGGAGGCCGCTTCTGGTCGGCGGGTTGTCATCAAGGTATAATCACTCCGGATGGGCCCGAGCGAGTGCCTGCATGCCGTACCCGACTGAATGATTCCTATGCCATCGAAGAGACGCCAAGAGATAACCATACTGTTCGAATCCGTGAGCAAACTCGCGCCCGACCAGCGCGCTGCCTATCTTGCAGAAACCTGCAGGGAGGATTCGGCAATGCGAGCCGAGGTGGATGACCTTCTTCGGAGTGCAGAACATCAGGGAGAAGCCTCGGCTCTAGAATCTCCCCTTTCACCGAACCAGGCCGGCGAGAAGGATGCACCTGACCCCATGGTTGGGCAACGAATCGGGCCTTACCGGCTTGTGCGGGCTCTTGGGCATGGTGGCATGGGCGCAGTCTACCTCGGCGTTCGAGATGATCAGCAGTTTCAGAAACGAGTGGCCATCAAGCTCGTGAAGCGGGGCATGGATACAGCGGAAATCATTCGCCGCTTCCGCAATGAGAGGCAAATACTGGCGAGCCTGGATCATCCAAATATTTCCAGGCTCCTCGATGGGGGAACCACCGAAGACGGTCTTCCCTACTTCGTCATGGAATACGTCGAAGGCATTCCCATCGACATTTATTGTGACACCCACAAGCTGTCTACGATGTACCGGCTGAAGCTTTTCCTGACGGTGTGCTCCGCCGTGCACATGGCGCATCAGAACCTCATCGTGCACCGGGATATCAAGCCCAACAACATCCTCGTGAACGCCGACGGTACTCCAAAGCTGCTCGACTTCGGCATTGCCAAGCTGCTCAACCCTGAGCTTTCTTCGCAAACCGTTGCGCCGACGGCGGCCGAAGAACGGCCGATGACACCTGCGTATGCCAGCCCGGAACAAATTCGCGGAGGCCCGATCACGACCGCCACCGATGTGTACTCGCTGGGCATTCTTCTCTACCAGTTGCTCACCGGACATCGTCCCTATCATTTCAAGAGCCAGCAGCGGCAAGAGCTGGAACGGGTGATCTGTGAGGAAGAACCGGAGAGGCCGAGCGTCATCATCAGTCGCGTCGTGGAGGTGTCGGAGAGCGGCACTCGCATTACTTTGAATCCCGAACAGGTCAGCAAGACTCGCGATGAGCATCCCGACAGACTCCGGCGGCGCCTGTCCGGCGATTTAGACAACATCGTCCTGATGGCAATTCGTAAGGAACCCCAGCGCAGATATGTTTCCGTGGACCAGTTTGCCGAGGATATTCGCCGCTACTTGCATGGACAACCAGTCATCGCCAGGAATAACACCGTTGGCTACCGCACGTCGAAGTTTATCTTGCGGCACAAAAAGAGCGTCGCCGCGGCGGCACTGATCATGCTGACGCTCATCGCAGGAGTGCTGACTACTTCATGGCAGGTTCATGTTGCCCGGATGGAGAGGGCGCGCGGAATGCAGCATTTCAATGAGGTCCGGAAGCTCGCGGGCTCCTTCATGTTCGAGATTCACGATGCGATCCAAAACCTCCCGGGAGCGACCCACGCCCGAGAGTTGCTGGTAACGCGCGCCCTGGAATATCTCGATGTGCTCGCCCGCGAAGCCAGTGAGGATCCCGCCCTCAAGCGAGATTTGGCGACCGCCTACCAGAAGGTGGGCGACGTTCAGGGCAATCCTCTTTTTGCCAATCTCGGGGACCGGGCCGGAGCTCTCAAGAGCTATCAGAAGTCCTTGATGATCCGTCAGGCCCTGTACAAGATGAATGCCGCCGATGCAGGCATTCGTCGAGATTTGGCCACCAGCTATGAACGGATGGCCGATGTGCTGCAGGTAACCGGGGACAACGCAGGGAGCCTGGAGACGAGCCGAAAGGCATTAGCCCTCCGGGAGGAGATTTCGGCAACAGGTCCGGAAGGCGACCAGAGCGCCCGTGAGCTGGCGGGGAGCAATGAAAGAGTCGGAGAAAGCCTGGCGCTGACCGGCGACACCAGTGCTGCCCTGCCGTTTTTCAGAAAAGCCCTGTCGCTGAGAGCGGCTCTTACGGATCGGAATCCCACGGTTGCCGATATCCGGCGGGAACTGGCAAGCAGCTACCAAAAGCTGGGCAGCATGCTCGTGCGCACCAACGACAGTTCTGGTGCACTGGAGAATTATCGGAACGCTCTCTCGCTGCGCGAGACTCTGTCGGCCCAAGATCCGATCAACGCCTCCCTCCTTCGGGAGCTCTCAATCAGTTACATAGAAATCGCCGATGCGCTAATGGCTTCGAACGACACCACCGGATCACTGGAGAAGTACAGGAAAGCCCTGGCGATTCGAGAAAAGTTGTCTGTTGCAGATCCCAGCAACGCTCAGGCTACTCGCGACCTCGCGATTGCGTACGGCAGCCTTGGGTCCGCGTCGATCCACATCGAGAATAAGACCGGCCTCCTGGAGTATCTGAATCCTTGGCGCCTTTCCGATTACTTGCGCGGGAAGACAGCCTACGCCGCGAACAGGGCTGAGGCATTGGAGTACTCCAAGAAATCCCTGGCGCTTTTCCAGTCGCTGGCGGCGCTGGACAGGAAAAGCGCGGAGGCGCGGCAGGATCTATCCCAGGGCTACTCGAATATGGGGGACTTGCATCTGAAGCTGGGCGAACTCAATGAAGCGCTCGATAACTACCGCAACGGAGTCAGGATTTCGGAAGCCCTGGCGGCAGATACATCCAATGCGATCTACCAGTACAATCTCGCTAACCTGTATTTCAAGATCGGCGAGGTTTATTTTGCGCGTTTTTCCGAGGAGGACGCCGCGGCGCCGACACGCGCGAAACTGGTGGCTGATGCGCGAGCCTCGTACCAGAAATGCCTGAAAGCGTGGAACGAAATGATCATTCGCGGCCAGATGAAGGCGCTGCAGAATACAAGAATCGCTCAAGCCACGGCCGCCGTGGCGAAGTGCGACGCGGCACTCTCGAAGTTGCAGCGTGATTGAGGCCGGAAATCCTGGCCCTGAACCCCGCTTTCACTTTGCCTAATCCGGGGACACGATACTTAAATGAACTATAGGGTTGTGGGGCCGTCCTTACGAGCCGGGCGCCACTCCCCGACGAGATGAGATTTGCACCCTCCGATTTCCCCGATACCGCAATCGGCCAAGAACTCAATTGTTGGTCTGGGGCCACGGCGGATGTAGAATCGAAGCGTGCGGCAGTTTCAGGTATATCGTCGCCGCACGCCTGGCCGATTATTCCGGAAGCTCCGTATACTTGAAGTTATGTGCCTATACACTCACGGAGATAAGTGATGGATGATCGATCATTGGTAACGCGTCTGCTCGAAATCGGTGTCGCCGCACGCCGGAGCAATCCTGACGCCTATGCCAAGCCATCGGATGACTCCATCCTTAGGAGTATCGGTGCCGCAACAATTGCCAACTGGCTTGAAGAACTGGGTCGCCATCGACTGATTGGCGATGTTCAGCCGTGCTTCACGAGTTCCGGTGCAGGATTTAGATTTCAGGTCACAGACAAGGCAGTCCGCTTGTCGTCCGATGCATCCGAATTCGATGCATGGCTAAACACGATTATACCGGCCACCCGTGAGTTCGATGTCTTCATCAGCTATGCAGCGGGGGATTCAGCGATTGCCTGCGAATTGCGAACCGACCTCGAACAGAACGGCCTGAAGTGCTTTATGGCCGAGAAAGACATCCAAGTAGCAACGGAATGGCAGGATTCGATTCGGGCGGCTTTAATCGCTTCAAAGCGGGTTTTGGTTTTGCTCACTCCTCGGTCGATCAATCGTCCGTGGGTATTGATG
>JBEKYG010000064.1:0-11777 GCA_049511215.1 Acidobacteriota bacterium
CATAGTCAGTGGCAAGCCAATCACCTCGACTGCAACATCCACGCCCCTGCCATGAGTCAGCCTTCGAATCTCTTTGACCGGGTCGCACTCCGCGGCGTTGATGGGCACAGCCCCCAAACTCTCGGCCAGCTTCAGCTTGATCGGATTGATATCGGCGGCATAAACCTGCAGCGCCCCTAAAGCTTGTGCCAACTGCACCGCCGAGGAGCCCAGGCCACCCACGCCAAAAATGGCAACGGTATCGCCCCCTTTGATGCGCGCTTTCTTCAGCGCGTGGAGCGCTGTCGAGGAGGAGCACATCATGACGGCACCCTGCTCGAACGAGATTTCCTGGGGCAAGCGGAAAATGCTGCGCTCCGGCATGCTGATGAAATCGGCCCAGCCGCCGTCACGATGCTTCCCGATCATCTTGCCCGAACTACAGAACTGCTCGCAGCCGGTGCTGCAGTAATGGCACTGCCCGCACGAGACCAGGTAGTGTACGCAACCGCGATCGCCTGCCTTAATGGCGGAAACCTCCGCGCCAATTTCCTCGACGACCCCGGCAACCTCATGGCCTAACGTCACAGGCATCGGTCCAACCTTCGTTACCCCGGACCGGTAGTGGGCATCCGAATGGCAAATCCCTGCCGCCTTGACTCGGATTAGGACATCCTTTGTGCCCAACCGGGCGACATCGATTTCCTGCATTATCAGCGGCTGCTTTTGCTCGATCAATCTGATTGCGCGCATGATCTCTTAATCCCTCCTGTGATCAGAAGTGCCTCCAACACGCGAATGCGAACGCCTGATTATCGCTCAAAAGCAGCCACGAAGAACATGAAGAACATGAGTTTTGGGGTTTGCGCCCTCTTTAGGGCAAATCGGTGAGGTTCGGATCATTGACATCCGATAGCCGCACTTGTAGGGTAGGCCCGTGATACACGGATTGCTCAGGAAAAAGCAGAACTGGCTGCTATGGTTGGCGCTGGCTGCGGTTGTACTGGCGGCCTGCATGCTGCTTCCCAGGCTCATCACGACCGTGCGCCTGCTTGCAGTGGTCCGACGGGTGGCCTCCGAAGACATCGCCGGGACCCCGGCGGTCCGTGAAGAGAAAGTTGTCCGACGCATGGGAGGATCGGAACGGGAGGGGATTGTCTATCGTCCCTCGGGCTCTTCCCCCACCAGCGCCGTCATATTGGTTCCAGGCGTGAGCGAGCTTGGCTGCAACCACCCCCGACTGGTCTCTCTGGCGCGCGCTCTCGCCGGAACGGGGTTCATGGTCGTGACCCCCGACATTAAGATGTTCCGCGAGTTCCGGATTTACCCTCCGCCCCTGGATGAGATTTCGTTCTGGCTTCACGAAGCGCGAACATTGGCGGGGGGCCAAAAGCTCCGTCATGTCGGGCTGGCCGGCATTTCGTTTTCCGGAACACTGGCATTGATCGCGGCAGCTCAACCCCAAAATCGGGATTCGGCAGCTTATGTCCTGGGCATCGGCTCTTTCGATGATCTGATCCGCTGCAGCCATTTCTGGTTTGATGCTGGGCCGACGACAGTCGGATCGGGTTATTACCCGACTCGTTTCTACGCCAAATGGATCATCATGATTGCAGCCATCGACCAGATTCCGGCAGCTGAGGACCGCCGGTTTCTCGAGATTGTGCTCCGCGGCCTGCTCCTGCAAAAGGAAGTCCCTTCCCTCCCGGAAACGATCACCGAGGACGGCCGGCGCTGGTACCGGCTCGCGCTCATGCGTGAAGATCAGGCGGACCCGGAGCTGGCGCAACAGATCGAGAACCGAGTGACCTCGATGCTTTACCCCGGGCTCTCCACCAGCGGGCCCGCCGCCGAGATCCTGTGCCCGGTGTTTCTGGCCCACGGAGCCTATGATGATCTGATCCCGCCGGAGGAAAGCCGCAGGCTGCAGGCAAAAATCCTGCACGCAAAATCCTATCTGCTGATCAGTCCTTTCCTGACCCATACCCATCCATGGGAGCAACCTGTGAGCTTGTGGACAAGGATAAGGGCAGCTCTCGACGTCTTCGTCTTTTTCTATCATCTGACCGGCGCCCTCTAGCCAAATCAAACGCCAAGACCCCAAGACGCCAAGAAAATACTCAGAAATCCTGGCGCTTTGGGGTCTTGGCGACTTGGCGTTATGTTGGGCTGGGGGTATGCTCCGCCGTATTTTGCTTGGGGACGGGATCGGGAGCGGACCAGCCGAAGTCTTTTGGATCCGACCCCGTTTTTGCTTCGCGTTAGAGAGGCTTGCAGAGCACTTGTGGGCTTTCCGCACATTGGGTGCGGAAAATCGGGAAGGCCCCCTGTTGCCCTATTGCTTCTTATCCTCTGGAGCTTCGGGAACCAGGCGGGTCAGCAGCTCGTACAGAACGGGAACTTGATGGACCACCAGGTTCCAGATGCGTTCATCGTCCACTTCACCGTATTCATGGACCAGTACGTTGCGTTGGGCAATGATCTGACGCCAGGGAATTTCTCCATGGGCGGAACGATAATTGCCGCTGACGCGGTTGGCCGCCTCTCCCAGAATCTCGAGGGCGCGCTCCACGGCCATGCGCAACATCTGGTTGTCACAATATTCGTCAAGGGTTACGCCCCGGACAAACGTTACAACGAGGCGAGCGGCCTGCAACATATCCCAAAGATAGGACTCGTCCCCTTGCTCACGCGGCATACATTACCTGCATAGTCCTCAGGATTTCCCGCTTTCGGAACGGATTCCGCAACGCTCTCTTTTCCACCAGGTCGACTTTTCGTCCAAAAAGTTGTTCCAGTTCGTCCTTCATATCGACCAGGTCGAACAGGCTCCATTGCGCGCTGGGGTCAAATGTGATGAGCACATCTATATCGCTCTCGGGCAGGAAGTCCTCACGGAGAACGGAGCCAAAGATCGCGAATTCCGTGATTTTCCGCCTGCGACAGAACTCGATGATCAGCTGAGTATCAATCTGCAGTCGAATAGGTGGTTGCATGTGTTTCCTTTACCAGGATTACTATAGCCAGTTTCTTAGCCCATTGCAAAAAATCGGTGTCAGGCAACTATTTCACCATTTTCGGGAACGGCCCGGCGGTTGTGTCATAGCCTGGAATTTGGTGAAATAGTTGCCTGACACCGATTTTAGCCTTGACCATGGGCAGGCTGTTGCTAATTATGAGCGCACCCGCCCACTCTTTGATTCTGCACGGTGAGTCGAGTAAACTATTGCTCAGGCTGAGGATCTCTCCTCAAGGAGGAGTCTTTGAAACCCCGAGTCTACCTGGAAACCACCATTGTCAGCTACCAGACATCGAGACCGAGCCGCGACCTCGTTGTTGCCGCACACCAGCAAGTAACGCAGGAATGGTGGAACCGCCGCATTACGGATTTTTCGCTGTATGTTTCAGAGCTCGTGTTGGAAGAAGCCGCGAAAGGGGATCCTGGAGCTGCCAGGCGCCGTCTTGATCTTTTAAAATCAGTAGGCGTGCTGGCCATCGATGAGGAGGCGCTTGCCCTGGCACAGACGATCGTTAACTCTGGATGCATGCCGGAGACTGCTGGAGCAGATGCGCTTCACGTGGCGATTGCCGCGGTTAATGGGATGGACTACTTGCTGACATGGAATTGCACTCATATCAATAATGCCGAGATCCTGACAAAGCTGGAGCGGGCCTGTAGTAACTCCGGGTATCGATGCCCTGTTGTTTGCACGCCTGAACAGCTGCTGGGGGAATGAGCAATGCAGGACCCGATCGTAGATGAAGTTCGGAAAATTCGCGAAGAGATCTTCAAGAAACATGGCAACGACCTCGCCGCACTCGTGAGGCACTTGCGCAGGCGTGAGAGGGCAAACCGCCGCAAAGCGGTAAAATTGCCGCGCAGAAAGATCCAAGCAGCTTGAGAATCCGGGGATCGGGGATCGGGCGCCGAGCAGATTCCTTAGAACGAGAAAATAAGGCCGAAAATCGCACGCAAGCCCGGTTTTAAGGGGATGCCTGAGAGGCATAGCTTGCAAATCATTCAACTTGCCGTGGTCCGACCCCGTCTTTTAAACGGAGGAGAAATGCGAAACACCACACTGGCCACCGCAGCGGTCCTTCTGTTGACGTTCACCATCGCTCATTGTCCGTCTGGCGACGCTCAAGTCCGATTAGTTTCGAGCGATCAGCACTTGAAGTCGATTGAAAAAAGTATCGAAGCAGCCCGTCAGGCGGTTGCCAAAATCGACATTGAGTCTTTGAACGTCTCGTACGAGGAGGGAAAGCTTATTGAACGGTGGATCAAACTTGTGCAATCAAGGGTGGACATGGCTACGTCTCGGATTGCATCCCTTCGTCGGAAGGAAACATTACTTGGGGAATTCAACCTTGCTGTCACACTTGAGGGGTTTAACGCTGCGATGGAGGGTCTTGAATCGGCTGTCATGCATCGATCGGTGCAGACAGCACAGGCCGTCTTAAACGCCAGAGAGCCACTGCTTGATGGTCTGACCAAGTATGAAGATTTTGTCTCCACCAACATGCGCTCAGCAGATTCCATCCTTGAAGGTCGTGGTGCACGATGAGTCAAGCTTTGGAGTCATTATGAAACTTACCTGGGAACGTTTCGATCATAATTCACTAGATGATGCACTAAGCAGATCATTCTGCTTGTATGTCTTTCATCATCCAAAAGATGGCGACCGACCTTATTACATCGGAAAAGCAAAGTACTTTGGCACAAACCAAGATAAGGGCTATCAAGCTGCCGCTAGATACAACGGCGGTTACGTTCATCTCGTGGCCGGTATGCTTCGTTCGGGTTTCTCTTTGTACATCGCTTCAATTGGCAAGGAGAATTTTGAATCAGCGGAAAGCTATGAGCAAGAATTGATTGCCCAATGGAATCCTGTACGTCCACAAAAGCGGAAGGGATATTTACAGGAGCCTGTTATTACGGATAAGCCTTGGAGAGCAGCTAACCAGCGGCTCCGGACGGAACCAACACAAGCACCGCACCGCTGACCCGCACATTTAGGCAGTTTGCACCGATTGTACCTGCATCGCAGAAACGCTACGAGGCGCATATGACTATGACCCACGGTGGCCGTGCAAAGCTGTTCAGTTGGTTCTTCGGCGCCGACCACGTCTTGATCGAAAACGAAGACCACCTCAGGCACACGTTTTCCGTCGAAGAGATTTTCTCGATACTTTCATGCATTCAAACCGAGTTCGCGAGACGGTGGTTTCCATTGGCAAACAACGTTGAGAAGATGTATCGCCGGACGGAGAGACCGGGATTGGGCACTACCATACATCAGATGCGTCCCGGCGATACGCTCCACGCACAGGGTGCGAGCTATCTTGGAGTCGTGCTGGAGGAGATCGGAATTCTGGAGTGGAACGGAAGACCACGAGGGATCTCATGGCGCTTGATCAATCATCCTGGAGATTTGAGCACGCTCCGAGCACTTTTGCCCAAGCACGCATCTTCACCGGTATAGGGACTCTCGTTTGAAAACCTCGCCAAAAAGCACTTCCAAGGGACGATCTGTAAGCGGCGGCACCGATTCCATTCCGCCGCTCAGGTGCAACGTTAGGCGCAGCGACAGCGAACATAATCGGAGACCCGACATGCCAGAGTCGTTCTACGAGGTCCTCGGGCTTGAGCGAACCGCCAGCGCCGACCAACTGAAGGCGGCCTACCGCAAACAGGCAATCAGATGGCATCCGGACAAGAACCCGGGTGACAAAACCGCGGAGGAACGCTTCAAGCTCGTCGCTGAGGCGTACTCAATCCTCTCTGATTCAAACAGGAGGCAGCAGTACAATGCGCTGCTCGATGCCGGCCTAGCGAAACAGGCCTATCGCGCGACGGTCGATCGTGAGACGGCGTCTCGGATCTTCTTGCGGGAGATGACGAGCTTAGCCACGGAGCTCACATTCCAAAACGTACCGTGGGGTCGCATTGCTCCCGAGCTCGTCAAGAGAGGATGTCCCGAAGGCGTCGCCTCGGGCATCGCGGCTGCGGCAGAAACGTATCGCAAGGCGTCTGTGAGGCGTGCTGCTGTGGCTGCTCTGGCGCAAGCCGTGGTATGGATTGTCCTGGGCATTATAGCGAGTACAATCTCCTACGACATTGCTCAGCCAGGCGGGCATTACTTTGTGACGACGGGGTTGTTCCTAGTCGGTGGATACAATGTGCTTCGAGCACTCTTCTACCTCGCAACGGGCCGGGCTCCATCGCCACGATCTCCTCGCGGGCGCGCCTAAAACCTCAGCAACCCGGAGAAATCCGAGAAATCGGGCTACGCTTTCACTTTTTTTAGATTTGGTGAAAGCGTAGCCGATATGATTTGAAATCCTCCGACCATTCGCTCGCATCGGCGATATATGTGGTGATAATGGCCAAGTAATTGTCCTTCGCCGTTTTCTTCATGGGTCAGGTGATGATGGTGGCCTGCAGGCGGCCGGTGCGCTTCTGCAGTTCAAGCAGGTCGAGTGCGGCTTCTCGCAGGGGATTCAGGATGGAACCGATGGGGAGGCCACTATCCGCGCGGTAGCCTTCGAGGTAGACGCGCAGGGTGGCTCCTTCGGTCCCCGTGCCGGAAAGACGGCAGACAATGCGCGATCCATCTGCCAGCAGGAGGCGGATTCCTTGACGCGTGGCGACGCTCCCGTCGATTGGATCGATGTAACTGAAATCGTCCGCCACTGAGATGGTACTGCCGGCCAGCGGAGCATTCACCAGGGTAGGAAGTTTCCGCCTCAGGTCTTCCATCATTCCATTGGCAACGTCTGAATCCAGACTCTCGAAATCGTGGCGCTGATAGTAGCTGCGCCCGAACCGGCTCCAGTGGCCTTCCACTACCGTAGCCAGCGGGCTGCGGTGCGATGACAGTATGGACAACCAGCAGAGAACCGCCCACAGCCCATCCTTCTCGCGCACATGATTCGAGCCAGTGCCGAAGCTCTCTTCTCCGCAGAGTGTGCACGTTCCCGCATCCATCAAGTTGCCGAAAAACTTCCACCCGGTCGGCGTCTCAAAGCAGGGGATTCCCAGGCTCCTGGCCACGCGGTCAATGGCTGTGCAGGTCGGCATCGAGCGCGCCACTCCAGCCAGGCCGGCGCGGTAGCCTGGAATGCAAGTCCGCGCGTGTTCGGCAATCAGCGCCAGAGAGTCGCCGGGGCTTACATAAAAGCCGCGCCCCAGGATCATGTTGCGGTCGCCGTCGCCGTCGCAGGCAGCACCCAGGTCCGGCGCATCAGGACTTTTCATGAGGGCCACCAGATCCGCCGCATGCACCTGGTTGGGGTCGGGGTGGAGGCCGCCAAAATCCTCAAGCGGCTGCCCGTGGATCACCATTCCCTCGTGGGCACCCAGGCATTGCTCCAGGATGTGGTGCGCATAGGGTCCAGTCACTCCATGCATGGCATCAAAAGCGATCCGGAAACCGCTTCGGAACAATGCGCGCAGAGCATCAAAATCAAAAATCTCCTCCATCAAACCGGTGTAATCGGCGAGAGGATCAAACACGGTTACTGCCGTGCCGGCTATGTTTGTGGTTCCCAAACGGTCGAGATCAATATCCGGAGACTGCAGCGTGAGATATCGGGAGATTTTCAGGGTGTGTCCATAGATCTGCTCCGTCACCTTCTCCGGCGCCGGACCTCCGTTGCTCACGTTGTATTTGATGCCGAAGTCCTCGTCAATCCCTCCCGGATTGTGGCTTGCCGAAAGTACGAGGCCACCGAGCGCATGGCGCCGCCGGATGACGGCGGACATGGCGGGGGTTGACAGAATGCCGCTGCGTCCCACCAGCACACGGCCGAAGCCGGTGGCAGCGGCCATCCGCACGATCGTCTGGATCGCAGCCCGGTTGTAATAGCGCCCATCACCCCCCACAACCAGCGTTTTGTCCCTGAAATCGACATCGAAGATCTCCCGCACCGCATCGAAGGCTGACTGTATAAAGTTCTCGAGATAATGCGGCTGCATAAAAACCCGGGTCTTTTTGCGCAAACCCGAAGTACCCGGGCGCTGTCCGGTGAACGGGGTTGTAGGGATTGTCTGCACCATTCATGCCTCCATCAAGACCAAGTACCGAGTGATGAGTAAGGGAGAGAACATTATTATTTCCGGCATCCAGGCGGTTGCTAATCGGTTCATAAACATGTTGACATGTGTCTGCTCCGAGAATAGAGGCAGAATGCCAGATACGTCGGAATCGGGATCGCAGTCGCAATCGCAGTCGCAATCGGTCTTGCTAGTCTGAAAAAGCCGATTGCGATAGCGATTGCGACTGCGACCCCGATTCCGATACCGATGATCGCCACCCAAAGCGAGCGCGACCTCCGTCCAGAGCCGCATTTCTTGATCAGATGTTCACCTGTTTATGAACTGGTTAATATCTATGAACTGGTCAGCATTTCCTGTGAGTTGACCGGAAAAGAGGCATGTCCCACTTGTGGCGGCATTCGAGCTCCAGGAGCGCCTCTTTGATATGCAGGCCGCCGCCATATCCCGTCAGCCGGCCGTCGCTGCCGATGACACGATGGCAGGGGATCACGATCGGAAGCGGATTTCTCCCGTTGGCAGCGCCCACAGCACGCAGGGCCTGCGGTTTGCCGATCCGGCGAGCTATCTCTGCGTAGCTGACCGTGGTGGCGTAGGGAATATCGCGTAACGCTGTCCAGACCGCGCATTGAAAAGGCGTCCCCTCGGGCAAAAGCCGAAGGTCAAACTGGCGCAGATCCCCGGCAAAATACGCCTCTAGCTGCCGGGTTGCCTCGCGAAAGGGCGAAGCGTCGGCCTTCCACGCAGGATCGGGCTGCCTGGCACCCTTCCCCTCCGGAAAACCGATGCATGTCAACCCGGCATCAGTGCCGGCCAGCAGTAGTCGCCCGACCGGACTTTGCATATGAGTGCAATAGGTCTTGTTCATGCAACCCCCAGAAAATATAAAATGCCACGAAAACCGGCAACAGTCCACGCATTTCCCAATCTGGAAATTTCGTGGCTATGCTTTTCCCCACTGTCTGAATCGCCGTCACCACATGATAAGTGTGGTAATATGCGGGCGAACCGATGATCCCTATGCAGCGCTTTTTCTCTTGTGTGGGCCGCTATGAAGACTGCACGCATTCCAGGCTTCATCCTCATCCTCTCGCTGTGGTTGCCGGCTGCCTCCTGGCGACGGCCTGATTCACAGGACGTTCCCCATGCAGGGGTGGACTACAGGTTCTATGATCCCGACCTCGCCTGGGTCAGGGAGACGATGGCAAAACTGTCCCTGTATGAAAAGGTCGGACAACTTGTTCAGGTCCGGGTATCGGGCCGGTTTGCCAACAACCAGAGTCCCCAGTTTCTGGAACTCTCAGATGCGGTGCGCCGAAACCATATCGGTGGTGTCACCATGTTCGCGGGAGATGTCTACGAATCGGTGGTGCTTCTGAATGAATTGCAGAAGATGTCGGATCTGCCTCTTTTCGTCGCAGCCGATTTCGAGCGGGGGGCTTCTTTCCGCATCACCGATACCACTTCGTTCCCCTGGAGCATGGCGATCGGCGCCACCGGTTCGGAGGAATTTTCATACCAGGAAGGAGTGATCACGGCACGCGAGGCACGCTCGTTGGGCGTGCATTGGGTCTTTGCACCGGTCATGGACGTCAACAACAATCCGGACAACCCGGTCATCAACATCCGGTCCTATGGGGAGGATCCGCAACTGGTGGCCCGTCTGGGGGCGGCGTTCATTCGCGGCGCGCGCGACAACGGCGTGCTGACCACGGCCAAGCATTTTCCCGGCCACGGCGATACCGCGACGGATTCGCACATCGGACTGGCGGTCGTCCCATCGGACATGTCACGCCTGGACACCGTGGAGCTGGTGCCTTTTCGGAGTGCTATTGCCGCGGGTGTCGATGCCATCATGACGGCACACGTGGCCGTTCCGCAGGTGACCGGCGATTCGGACATCCCTGCCACATTGTCGTCGAAGATTCTGACTGACCTTCTGCGCGGCAACCTGCACTTTCAGGGACTCGTGGTCACGGACGCACTCGAAATGGGAGGCATCACCAGCCATTATTGGACGGGCAAAGCCTGCATCCGCAGTTTGCAGGCCGGCGCGGATATGCTGTTGCTGCCTCAAGACACCGATGTGGCGATCAATGAGGTCGTACGGGCAGTAGAACGCGGCGATATCTCGACTGCCCGCATCGACGAATCCGTCGCGAGGATCCTGACACTCAAGTCGCGTCTCAAGCTGCACCAGGAGCGCACCGTCCCGATCGACCGGATTCAGGATGTGGTCGCGGCGCCGGACAGCCTGAAACTGGCGCAGGAGATGGCTGACCGCTCGATCACACTCCTCAAGGATGACGAGCACATATTGCCGATCAACCCGCTGAATCCTCCGAAGATTTTCAGCCTGGTGCTCAGCTCGGAGCCCGACACCAATCCTGCTTCGACGTTCCAGTCCGAGTTGCGCCGCCGTTTCCCCTCGGCACGCACCGAGGCGGTCGATACGAGGATCCCTGAGGACCTGGCAGACAGAATCGTCCGCAGCGCATCGGCTGCCGACGTGATTGTGGCTGCAACTCTCGTGCGCGTTGTCTCTGGTAAGGGGAGCATTGGATTGCCTGAAAGCCAGCGAGCCCTGCTCGATAAGCTGGTGGCAGCCCATAAGCCTCTCATCTGGATCGCGTTCGGCAATCCCTACCTGCTGCGGCTCTATCCGGCGGTTTCCACTTACCTGTGCACATTCGGTTATTCAGACGGATCCTACGTCGCCGCAGCCAAGGCTTTGTCCGGCGAGATCGCCGTCACCGGCAGGACGCCGGTATCGATTCCGGGCTATTTCAAGGTCGGAGACGGTCTGCAGGTGCCGAGGCTCGACATGACCCTGAGGCCCCCTTCGGCAAGCACGGGTCTGGCTGAAGGTACCTTTGACGAAACCAAGCGATTGCTCGCCTCCTATGTAGACGACCACGCCTTCCCCGGCGCGGCACTGGCAGTGGGATATCGAGGCTCGCTGGTCCTGGACGCGTCAGCCGGCAGACTCGATTACACGCCCTCCTCGGCAGAAGCCTCCGGAGATACAATCTACGATCTTGCATCCCTGTCCAAGGTCATCGGCACAACATCAGCCGCCATGATGCTCGTGGATTCCGGCAGACTGCTCCTCGACGTGCCCGTGCAGGACTACCTTCCCGAGTTTCAAGGGACCGACAAGGAGAAGGTGCGCGTGACGCATCTCCTGCAGCATTCCGCCGGGCTGCCGGCCTGGTTGCCAATTTATAAGGACGTTCAGGGATACCAGGAATTCTTGAAGAGGGTTTACCCGGTGCCCCTGGAGTATGCTCCCGGTTCCCGCACACTTTACAGTGACCTCGGCATGATTCTGTTCGGCGAGATCGTGTCGCGCGCATGTGGCCACCCACTCGACCAATATCTCTCCGAACACCTGTTCGGACCGCTGGGCATGAAGTCCACACTCTATCGGCCGCCGAAGGAGCTGCTGGAACGTATCGCCCCCACTGAAAATGATCCCTGGCGCCAGCGCATCGTGCGCGGCGAGGTCCACGACGAAAACGCATACGCCATGGGAGGGGTCGCCGGACATGCGGGGCTGTTCAGCACAGCCCACGACCTGGCCGTGTTTGCCCAGATGATGCTCAACCGGGGGATATACGACCATCGCCGTTACTTCAGGCCCGAAACCGTGGATCGATTTACTACCGTGCTGAATTCCAGAGGTGAGGCTCTCGGCTGGCAAAAGTCCTCCGACTCGAGTTGGACCGGCAGAGTGTTCAGT
>JBEKYG010000065.1:0-14610 GCA_049511215.1 Acidobacteriota bacterium
CAGATCAAAAAACATAACGCATCATTTTTGCCCTTTTTCATGGTTTTCGCCACTCTTGGAGAGGAAGAAATCCCGTCCCCGCCTTGTAGGGGCAGGATCTCCGACTTTCGGGACAGGCTCTACATATCCCTAGATTCTTCCGATTTATCAAGCTTTCCAGAGCCTAAGCTCCTGAAATGAACAGGATTCGATTGGGATAATTAGTCCTAATTGTGTGAAGTTATTTTTGCGCGGCCCCTTAGCCCCTCGCCCCAAACTCGTCCCAGCAGAAATCAGATCGCGATCCTTCGGTATTCCGGTGCGAACTTCGAAGCGATATGTTCCTGCCGCCTTGTCGACGATCGGCTCAAGCCACGTCAGCATCCCACCCTTGCTAGAAAGCCAGTAGGTACTTATGAACGGTACATGCTTTCCCTTCGCCGCAGGGTTAGGGCTGGCAACAGTTCGTGCCCAAATCCACGAAATCACGGCGGTCTCACCCCCGCCATGCTCCTTGGGTAATTGGGCCTTCGGGTAAAGGTGGCCGATTTTAGCCTGTGCACGCTTGCGGATGATGCGGGCGTAATATCGCACATCGGCCGCCAAACCTCGGGTCCCACGCCAGTTTTCCGTGCCGCCGATAAGGCTGCGGTCTTCTGGATTTATCGGTGGATGTCCTGACCATCGTGGTGCAAGCTCCAGGTTGCACTTGTTCAGAAGCACGGCAACTGGGTTCAAGTCGCCCGCGTGAGCTTCGAATCCTAGACGGTTAGCTTCGAGGGGAATGGAGCCTCCGCCAGCGAAGGGATCAAAAACGGCCGGTAGCTTGCCATCACAGTAATGCAGCATCTCCGCATGGGCATCGGCGTAAACTTCTGGCCTTTCGTGAAGCTTCTTCCCCATCATCCGTCGCAAGACATCGAAGAGCCGCTCCCGTTCCGCGTTCTGGGACTCCTCGGTGGGCCATTTTTCAGGATGCCCCGACGGATCATCCACGACCGACGCAAAGAGGACAGCGCGGGCGGTTGGGAGTGGCAACCGGGCCCACCACTGATGAATGCCTTTCGGATGAGGTCCGATGCCTGGCATTTTGTCGTAGGCCGAGGCGTCGTTGATCTCAGGGAGGGGCAGCGCTACCTCGATAAGCTTCTTCTTTGGAGTGACTTTCATAGACAGGCTGTAAGCTCCGATCCTAGCCTAAGCTGATCTCTTTGATCAGGTTCCGTGATTTCAAGCCTGTTACGGCATTCCTGATTTCCCAGCGCTAACGGGCGCCCTCAATGAGTGTGGCCCTCGGAAGTTACCGTCCGCGAACGGCTAAAATAGCTCAAATGGCGGCTTCAGACCCGATAAATGAGCCATTTAAGGTGTTGATTTAAAAATGCTTACGCAGGAACTGCCAAAACCTGCGACTTTCGACCTAGTCAAAATGAGCCAATTAACTTGCTGATTAATAATGATTTATCGTGTTATGGCCCAAAACCTTATGGCTCATTTTGGCTCAATGGGTGTCTTGTCCACCGGTTCTCGCTTGCCAGGGTACCATTTCGCCCCACGGTGTAGGCCACGAAAGTGAATCCTATCCTCCCTCCGCAACTCTGAAAGAAGTCGTTTGAGGTGGCCGCGTGACAGGGACGGGACAACCTGTTGGAGCTCTGAGATTGGGCAGCCTGCCGGCGCATTCTCTTCAATATGCTTGGCAAGCAGTTCCTTATTCGCCTGACGGTCAAGACCCCTTCTGCGTGTGTAGGTACCCTTCTGGCCAAGGGCTGAATAAAAACGACGGCTCAAAAGATAGCGAGTGCCGCGCCCGCGGCCCACGGATTCAACGATGCCGGTCTGCATAAGATGCCTGATCCGCGAACGGAGGTTCGCAGGAATATCCTCTTCGCGTTGGAGGTGGTCAAGCACGAGCAGATCATGGGTAGAGAAACTGGCCATGGTTTGCTCGCCCACCTTTTCCAGGAAGCGGAGGAATGCCGGGTTGGTGACGGTTCCATTCAAGGTTAAGCGCACTTCGTGAGCCGCGCTGCCGGTGAAATTCGGAAGCGGTTTGCTCTGCAACACTGAGCGCTCGAACATGATGTTCATGCCCTGGCCCGCCCGCTCGATCATACCGCATTTCGCCAAAGTTTCGGCAAGTCGTCGATTCCGGGGATTCTGTTGCTCCAAGATGTTTTCCGGCGTTATGCCTGGCGGAAAACCTCCAGGGCTGATGACCTCGAGCCGACGCGGAAACTGACGCACAAAAACCGATCCGCCAAGGCGGTAATCGCGGTGGCAAAAGGCGTTGAGAATGGCTTCACGAATCACCCGCTCGTCAAAGGTCGGGATCTCAAATCGGAAGAATCCATCTTGGTAGCTTTGGCGATCGTTGCGCTTGTCTATCTGCCCCCAAAGGTTGTCATGAAACAGGAGAAATCCTTCTCGATACTCCCGGCGATCCGGGGCCGGTCCAGCCGTCTCGGACGATCGGTATTCGAAGATGACTTCCCCCTGCGCCAAATGCTGGCCCAGTGCCGAGTGCGTGCCGAGCAGTATTAGTGCGGCATAGGTAATCTGTCCTCTGAGTACTAGCTCAGCGCTGGCGAGCGTTTGCTCCTCGGTCCAGGAGAGGATGCGAGTGTTGCCGGTTTTTTTCGACCAGAGCGAGCGAAATTCCGCGACGGCCGTGGAGTCAAGATCTGATGCCGTGGCAGCAGCACACACCTGCCCGGAGAAGTCGAGCGCAGCCTCCGCATGAATCTGCTGAAGCTGTTCGTCGGTCATACCCACCAAAGAGTCACCGGCTCGCATCCAGAAAATCCCGTTATCGCTCCACGCTGAGCCGGAAGGACGCGAGGGGACGTGAACGATCAGGACGCGTGTGCCGTTGTGCGAATATTCCTCGATTGCGACGCGCCTATGCAGTCGCTGAAAGACGCCCGCTTCGGTACGTCCCGGCTCTGAAAAGGCCGACGTTCCCACAACCTGCCGGGGACGACGGTCCGTAACGCCAAGCAGGACCTTGCCTCCACCTTCATTGGCAAGGGCGACGCAGTATTGGATCAATTCGTCGAAATGATATCCGCCCCTGGCTTCCTTGTACTCGAAATGACTCCCCTCAGCAGCATCGAGGAAAGATTGGAACTGCTCCGGCGTGGTCATGACGGATCCCCAGCCCTGGCAAGCAGCTCCGCGAAACTATAGTTCACACTGGTCACTCCAAAATCAGGTTCGCGATGAAACGATTGGCGGATGTAGTGCACTTTGTGCGTATCGCCATCGAACTCAACGATGGCCAGTATAAAGTCCTCGGGCTTGTTCAGGGAATAAAGGATTTCGTTGCGCGTCACGGTAATAGTGTCGGCGCCTGCCACTGGGCCTTTGACCTCGATGAATCGCAGCTTGCCGCTGCCGGGAACCCGGCTCTCGATATCGTAACCAAGCTTCTCCGCCTCGCGATCCGTGGGGTCGAAGCCCAGACTGCGCTCTACGTGCATAACAATTTGCCGGGCGCGCGCAGCGGAAGCCTGTGTGTCGTGTACCACAAGCGGCACGCTTGCCACAGCCGGCGAGATCTTGGCAAGCAAACCGGCCGGAACCACGAGCAGTCCGCCAAGAACGACCGGCGGCAATGCAGAGAGTTGCGCATCGAGCTTGAGTTCGTCCATCCGCTTCTGGAGCCGGGCCTGGAGGTTGTCGGCGCGCTTGCGGGCTTCGTTCGAGTTGAGCCGTGCATTCGGCCTTCCCGCTTGCTCTTGAAGTTTCAGATCTTCGGCCCGATGATCCCAATAGCTGATCTCTTTTGTGAGCCGGTCCTTAACTGCCGCCTCAGTCTTGGCTATCAGCTCGATCCGGCATGAGCGGACTTCGTCGAAGTGCTTCGGAACCACGTTGCCGATAGCGTAGGCTTTTGCCTTTTGTTCGAGGTCTTGGCTGATCCAGGCACATTCCGGATGACTGATGATTTCTTCGACCCCCGGCTCAGCGGCATGCAACGGGCGAAAGTCCAAGTAAGGCGCGTATTGCGGATGTCGTATGGTTCCGGCGGCGTCCATCTCGACGTACAGCATCCGCTTCGATACGATCCGCCGCTCACCCGAGCGTGTGAGGCTGGCGTCCTGGATGGCGTGCTCGAGGTAGAAAAGAACGCGCGGCTGGTCGCCGGGATCCCGTTCATCCACCGGCACGGCACCTCTGCGGAGCAGATCGCGGTGACGCTCGCTGACAAGGTCGAGCGTTGCGTCCAGAAGTGGGTGCCCTGGGCAGACGAACGCGGCCGGCGGCTGGCCCTGGGGTGCGATGAGATCCTTCTCGAAGACGATGCGTTCATACCGGGGAAGAACGGGCTCGCCGATGCCGATCAACCGATCGCGATTGCGCACGGGCGCGGGAACGTGTGTAACCTCGTAACGGCGAGCTTCACGCTGGCGTATGTTGCCACCGAGGCGCCGGAAGGCTTCAAGGAAGAACGATTCGATGTAATGTGGCTGCAGGCGTCGCGTCTCGGCACGTTCCATATCTTCGCGGATGCGGTGGACACGGCTTACGTCCATCACATCGTGGGCGAGTGCCCGCTCTTCCAGGAGATCCTGGAGCTTGCTTCGATCGAACGCATTGGCCACAACGCAGGTAAGACGGGCGCGCACCTCGGGCGTCTCGCCATACCGGACGGCTTCCACCAGCAGGTCCCGCAAGGGGCGCCCCTCAAAGACCACTTTGCCGAGAATGTCGAAAACCTGACCTCCAAGTGCTTTGCGAGCCTCCTCCAGTTTTTCGAGCAGCACCCGATAGACCTCTCCCTCTCGGGTTTCATCTGCCACCAGGTTCCACAGGTGGCATACCTCCGTCTGGCCTATGCGATGGATGCGGCCGAAACGCTGCTCGATGCGGTTCGGGTTCCAGGGGAGGTCGTAATTGACCATCAGGTGCGCCCGCTGCAGGTTGATCCCCTCTCCGGCTGCATCGGTGGCGACAAGTACCTGGACTTCCGGGTCGTGCCTGAATGCTTCCTGCGTCTTCAGGCGCTCCTCGCGCCCCATCCCGCCGTGAATACACACGACAGCCTCACGTCTGCCCAGGAGCGTTTCGATACGCTGGTGAAGGTAGTTCAGGGTATCGCGGTGTTCGGTGAAGACAACCAACTTCTGCCTAGGCGAGAGCTGCGGAGCAGCGTTAGTGCCCATGCCATAGGGCGGTGATCCCTCGGCCATACGGTTTGCGATGGCCGCCGGGGTAAATATCTCGGACAGAAGATTTGCCAGTTCGCGCCATTTCTTGTCCACGCCGCTGCGCCGAACGGAAACTGCGAGGGCTTCAAGCCGGCGGAGGGTGTCGATTTCAGCCTTGAGCTCGGCAATGGTTCGAGCCGCAGTGGCTTGGTCGAGGATTTCCTCCTCGACTTGCTGGACCTCATTGTCTGGCGCGTCCTCGAGGTCCTCGATTTCATCGTCCTCCAGCTCAAAAGGCTGTGAGCTCAGCTCCGGACGCAAGCCGGCGCCGCGCTGGAGAAGTTCCAATTCTCGCAGGCGGCTCTCAAGACGTTCCTTGCGCCGGCGCAGCGACTGGTATATGGCCTCCGGCGACGAAGCCAAGCGTCGCTGGAGGATTGTCAGCGCAAAGCCCACTGTTCCGGCCCGCTTATCGTTCTGCAGGGCCTCCGCGCGGTTGAACTCCTCGCGGACGTATTCCGTGACCGCCTTGTACAGTTGGGCTTCGGCGTCCGAGAGCTTGTAGGGAACTGTGTAGGCCAGGCGCTCGGGGAACAGTGGCGTGGAATCAAACTTAAGGAGGTTTTCTTTCACCATCCGCCGCATCAGGTCCGACACGTCGGCCGTGTGGACACCGTCGCGGAACTTTCCCTCGAAGCGGTCACCGTCGATCAGGGCCATGAAGAGCTGGAAGTCCTCTTCCTTGCCGTTGTGGGGCGTGGCCGTCATCAGCAGGAAATGGCGAGTGAGCGTGGAGAGAAGCTGTCCGAGTTTGTACCGCTTGGTGTACTTGATCTCCACACCGAAGTAGGTAGCCGACATTTTGTGCGCTTCGTCGCAGACGATCAGATCCCATCGACCATCTGGGACGGCCAATTTCGCCTGGACGTCTTCGTTGCGGCTCAGCTTGTCGAGCCGGGCAATGACGAGGTTGTTTTCCAAGAACCAGTTCCCGGTGCGCGCGGCTTCCAGCTTGTCGTTGGTAAGGATTTCGAATGGGAGGTGGAACCGGCGATACAGCTCGTCCTGCCATTGTTCCGCCAAACTGCCGGGGCAGACAACCAGGCAGCGCTGAAGGTCACCGCGGACGATCAGTTCCTTGATGAGCAGCCCGGCCATGATCGTTTTGCCGGCGCCCGGATCGTCGGCAAGCAGGAATCGGAGGGGCTGACGTGGCAGCATCTCCTCGTAGACTGCGGTGATCTGATGCCGTAGCGGTTCGACCACCGATGTGTGCACCGCCAGCACCGGATCAAAGAGATGGGCAAGCCTGATTCGATGGGCTTCCGAGACGAGGCGGAAAAGCGCCCCATCGCCATCGAAACTCCAGGGCCGTCCATGCTCGGCTACTTCAATGCGAGGTTCATCATGCCGGTAAAGCAGCTGGTTGGCGACCTTGCCCTGCGGATCTTTGTAGGTGAGCTCGAGCGCCTCGGATCCAAACCACTGCACGTTGACCACCGTAACGAGGCAATCCGGCAAGATTCCACGAACGCTGGCGTTTGGTTGAAGGTCTTCGAGTTTGCTCATCTGCGTTTGTTGCCCATGAAATGCTGGCGCATTATAGCATTGACTTGAGGCGTGAATCACAGCTGTGAAGAGAGGATACACTCACTCGAGTAAGGCGGCTGGCGTCACGCTTCTGTGCTTCAGCAAAAAAACCGCAACTACAAGGCACTGCCGAGTACCTCTAGAAGCCGGTGTTGATTTTGGTCAAGCATGCTACGCCACCCAACCAATCATTCGAAGTGGCGGCACAGTGATGGAATGACTTACCTCAAGACGTGTGCTTTGGGGGCGAGTTCTTCAGGAGGTCCGATGGTTGAAAGATCATCTGGATTGTTCAATACGAGGGGATGAAGGTCAACAGCGGTGATGTTGTCACGTTCCTCAGGGGCAAAGTCTTCGGAGGCGATTCGGGATACACTTACATCGGGTCGCACCAAACTCAGGGAACCAACATATTTAAGGCGCACATGATGGTGCGAAACTCTTTGCCCGGCATACCGAGGGCGGTCGGGGCCGAAGGAGACTGCGCATTGGACATTAATGGAAAGCTCGGGGGAGAGATCATCAGGGGAACTGGGAGTCCTTCCAAACCCGTGGGCAGCGGGCATCCCGCTGTAGCTGACGAAGAGAGATCGCGCGAAACAATTCGGCATGCGGTTCCGCCCGCGGTCGCGGGAGTCGATATCCACTTGCTGCCCTCACGGATCTTCGTCAAATTTCCTCTGCCGCTTGAAACTCCCTTTCTGCGATTCTATTGCGTAGGCTGTATGTCTTGAAAAATGAGGCGCCCTGCCGGGGTGCGGAGCGCGTCTACGGTCACTCGGTGATTGACCATGGGGCCAACGACATCATCAACAGTATCGCCAATCTGCTCGATGCGTACATGCCCGGTGTCTATGACTAACTCCAGCCAATCTCCATCAAGATCCAGGGCTCTTAGAATCCCCTCTAAAGTCACGGGTTGATTCTCAGGAGGGAGTGTCGGTCTCGGGAACTGGCGCTTAATCGCTTCATTAATGGATCGCCGGATTCCCTCAACAAGCGCGATCGGTCTTGGCTCATCTGCAGCTCTGATCTGAAGCTCTGAAAAGGTCTGCCCGGTTGGAGCAAGATTACGCGTGAGCTTTAAAAACGTTCCCCTGTAATCGGGATCAGGAACGATTTGTGGTAGCGCCCCATCGGGATCCTCTACCGTAGCTCGCAAAATCTGAAGAAACTTCTCAGCAATTTCGTGAGTGCTTGGGCTCGGCACTTCGAAAAAATTCTGCTGTGCAGGCTCTTCAATCGCTACCGCGAACTGATAACTTCCAGGTGCGGCCTGAAAAAGCCAGGGCCTGCAGAGTTGTTGAGTTTGAACTGACGCCGGGCCGTGTTTTCGGTGTGGGGACCCTTTGAGAAACTCTGTGGTCCGATAAAAAAGCGACTGAACCGCTTCGACTTTTTGAATAATCAAGTCGAGTGGGGCGCCTCCCCGTACAATCTCGCCGCCCATTACGGATACCAAAACTTCGCCGCGGGAGAATCGGGCCGTGGCCCCCTGACGAATTTGCTCGCTCCAAATGGTCTGCAAAAGCATCTACAGCTGGTCGACGGCGAAGCTGGGGAGTTTGTCCGTGCTGAGCCAAGAATGAGCGATTCGCTGGGCCTGCAGATACAAGTGCGCCTTGTATAGAAGAGCAACTGCGCTAACTGCGGTAATTCCGAGAGTCCGAACTTTCGTCGGGTCCAAGTCGCTCAGCGCTGTGAGTTCTGCTTCCGCCGCCTGCCGGTACAAAGTGACGGCTTCCGTCGATTCCCCTCGACGGGCTGCCGCCTCGGCCTCGCCGACTAGCCGCTCACTCTTGCTGTGGTGCTCGGTCCACGTCATGATGGTTCTCTCACATCTTCAAGCAGAATCACTTTGACCTGAGATCCAACGACACCTGCGATGGCGGGAAGATTGCTGTTACCTCTCCTAGCCTGCTCCACTTTCTCGCGCAGTCTACGATCAACCGCCGACTTGGATGGTGAATCCGTTCCAGATACCTCCAAGCGGTAACAGTTCTCCAGGTCCTGAAGTTCCTGATCGCATGGTCCAAGATAGTAGTCGGCACCCGTTCCGGTCTCCGCACGTCTTACTGCATACAGGTGTAAGGCTATCTCAACTGCAGCGATGACGCAGGCATAAGCGCCTTCCTCCGTAGCGTCCGTGCGATTTGCGTGAGCGGCTTTGACTCGGTCGGTCGGCGTGTCCCATTCGACAATTGTGTCAATCGTGTCGCTGAAATTCGCTATGGAAAAGTTTATGGGGCTTTTGTGATGACGATCAAGACAAACAGAGGCAGCTTCCAAGAATGTTCCCGCCTTCGCCGGTGTGAGCCCTAGAGACTCATCCGGAAAGCCTCTTTTTCGCGATTTCACGGCCCAGAAGTCCTTTGTTTTCAATGTCGTCATTCGCAAGAAACGGCCTTTCCGGATGAGTCTCTAGGTGACGGGCAGCCAGATCTCTTAGCGGAAGCATTCTAAAATCCAAGGTGATACACCCCGCGGTTTCACTGTCAATAAACGTCACGAACAGTTTGGGCGATCATAGATCCTCGACCGCGAGCCATCAAGGACCTTTTTAACTTGTGCATCGCTTGCAATCCAGCGGCCTGAAACGCAGGCGCTTTAGCTCGGCGCAAGGGCGGAAACCACAAGCAGGCTCCTGGACTGAGAGCCCGCTTGTTATTTCTTCTTGCTTTCGCTCCCCTTCAGTTTCTCGACAGAGACCCTGGGGTGCGTTGCAGCGTAATACTTCTGTTGGCAGGGCTTGGTGTCGAAAGCTTGCCATTTCCGGTTAGGGGTGAACTCCTTGCCGCAAACAGGGCACTTGCGGCGGGGCAGTTCTTCCTTTTGCAGCGGCGGCCTCAACATCTCGACATGACGAACCATGTTGGCACATCCTCCATTGTCAACGCAATATAATGCATTGCTCGGACTGTGTCAACTCGTTTTGCGAGGATCAAAACGGAATGTCTGAATCGTCAATGCCTGCTGCCTCGGAAGTGTCGGCAGGCTCGGCGGCTTCGGATGTCTCGGCGGGGGCTTCCTCTGCTTCGCCGTTGCGCTTTCCGCCAAGCATCACCATCTTGTTGCAGACCACCTCGGTCGTGTAACGGTTGGCACCATTCTGGTCCTACCATTTCCGGGTCGTCAGTTTGCCTTCCAGATAGATCAGGGCGCCTTTCGATAGGAACCGCTTCGCAACCTCGGCAAGCTTATTCCAGAGCACAATGTTGTGCCAGTTGGTCTTCTCTTGCGGGTTGCCGCCGTTGTCCTTCCATTTCTCGCTTGTTGCGAGACTGAAGGTCGCGACGGGGGTGCCGTTCTGCGTGTACCGGACCTCCGGATCTTTGCCGAGCCGGCCGATCAACATTACCTTGTTCAAACTTGACACTAATTCGCCTCCTGTTTTGATAGCACATTTCATTTTTGTGCTTTTTATTGTTGGTAATGGATTTCCAAATGGCCCTAAACCTCAAAATTGACACGAAAAGGAAATCGGCTTTGTTCGCGCCTGGATCGTTTGTGGGGCGGCAACGATCTGGTCGCATATGAAATGATTCCGTCGTCGACGTTCGCGTTTTTGCAGGTTTCCGAAATCGCCGCCTAAACAGCCGCTTCCAGCTCTTCGAACATCAGACGGAGCAGCTTGACATACACGCTGATGTCGCCGGCCCGTGGCCCTGCGCCCTCGACTTTGTACTCGATTCTTTGGCACATGCCCCAGAGAATACAGTCCAGCTGCTTCAGCAAGTAGGTCACGTTTACGCCTTCCCTGGTGTCATAGGGGAATCCTGGATACAACCTCAGGATCGCGGCCACTCGCTCGAAATTCCCGAACACTGGGCCACCCTTGGCGTAGTCGTGATTCTTGTTGTGGTGCAGCCGAGCTTCCTCGATAAGCAGCTGCAAGAAGCGCGGGTGTCCATTCGGGTAGAGTACACGCAATTTGTCAAGCCCGGCCTGTTCCAGCGACCTGGTCTCCGATGCCTCATTGGCTTGCTGAGCCCGCCCATTTGCTACGTTCGGCAGGTCGATCTGCGTGCCGTGAGACGCGGCAGCGGCCCGCCGCTCTTTCCTCTTTCTACTCGTAGCCACTGACAGCAGCCTCCTCCCTTTCAGTCATCTCGATGAACTTGTTGAACTCGCGCAAGAAGCGCAGCCGTACCGTCCCGGTTGGGCCGTTGCGCTGCTTCCCAATGATCAGCTCGGTGTCGTTGGCAGGATCGTCCTCGTATAGGAAGATCACGGTGTCAGCATCCTGTTCGATCGAGCCGGACTCCCGGAGATCCGATAGCTGTGGTCGGCGCCGCCCGCCGGATGATTTCTCCATCGCCCGACTCAGCTGGCTGAGAGCAATAATGGGGATCTTCAGCTCCTTCGCGAGCGTCTTCAGGCCCTTCGAGATCTCGGTGATTTCCTGAACCTTGTTCTCGATCCGCCTGCCTGCAAACATCAACTGGAGGTAATCGATTACGAGCAGATCGAGCCCGTGCTGCATTTGGAGTTGACGTGCTTTGGATAGCACTTCCATGACGGACACGCCGGCAGTGTCGTCGATATGCATTCGCGCTTCGGCGATCCGGGACGCCGCCGTGGCGATCTTGCCCCAGTCGTCTCGGCCAAGGAATCCAGTACTCAACCGGTGAGCCTCTACGTCGGCTTCGCCGGCCAGCAACCGCTTCATCAGCTGCTCCTTGGTCATTTCCAGGCTGAAGACGCCAACGGAACGGTGACGGCAGAGCGCGACATGCGCAGCCACGTTGAGCGCAAGCGTGGTTTTCCCCATGGCTGGGCGGGCCGCCAGGATCACGAGGTCGCCCGGCTGGAATCCCGCCGTCATCTTGTCGAGGCATGGGAACCCGGACGGAATTCCGGTGATGGTGGACTTTTTCTCGGCCTGCTCCTCGATCGCCTTATAGACTCGCCCCATCAGCGACGCTGTCGATTCGAACCCGCCGCGGAACGCCTGGCCTGCTATCCGAAACAGGCCCTGCTGCGCCGCGTTTCCTCGGGCGTATGCTCACCGGCGAAGCACTTCTGGATCGCCTCGTTTGCAACCTGAATGGTCCGTCGCAGGGCTGCCTTGTCTTTGACAATCCGGGCGTAATGCTCGACGTTAAGCGCTCGCGGCATCCCGTCCGTTAGCGACGCCAGGTACACGGCCCCGCCGGCCTTGTCCAGGGCGTCCATTCTTTCGAGTTCGTTCTTGACCGTAATGATTTCGATCGGTCTGCCCTGAACAGCCAGGACACTCATCGCTTCAAAAATGCGACGGTGAGCTTCAGGGTAGAATTCCTCGGGCGTCAGTAACGCACGGGCTGTGTAGATCGCCTTGTCGTCAAGAAGCGCGACGCCCAAGACGGCTTTTTCGGCATCGAGACTGCACGGGATGGACCGGTTTTCGGACGGCTTGAATTTGGTTACGCTCACACAGCCTCCGATATCTTCTTCACGTCGTCCATCGAATAGGAAGCATGCTGATCCATTTTCATGACTTCGCCCTCGCAGAAGTGGATGGTGAAACTTCCCGTGTACTGGCGATCTATCAGCCGCCTTATCATTGCGGCGATCACCGCGACAGCCGCTCCAAACCGCTGACAGTGCCGATAGCACTTATCTTTTTGTCCGGTTTCCATTGAGCCCCCTACAGCACTTTGATTACCGGCTTCCGCACGTAGTCTTGGTAGATCCAGACTTCCTTGGTTGCTCCCGGAGGGATTCCGTCGAATATTTGGATCTGCTCTCGTTCATGCGGCCGGGCATCATCGTTCGTCTTTACCTGGATCAGACGGACTCCCTGGCGCCCGATGGCGATGATGTCAAAGAGCCCGAGACTCCCGGCGCTCCGGGTGCAGTGATATCCAGCATCCTCGAGCGCCCGGATGGCTTTGTGTTCGTTCCGCGTACCTTTTCGCTTGGCATTTACCCTCTTCCGTTCCTCGCTCATCCTCTCGCCTTCCATTGCCTGATAACAGCTATGATCCTGGCCTCGTCCGTCCCGGATTCCTTCGGTGCCGGACATACTTCGCCGTGTGTCCCTTGAGCCGGGCAGGGTGTCGATCAGAATCAATGCACACCCCCTGCGGCCACTGGCCACTCCTCCGCATTCAACGATTGCAGGGGTGGTTTCAATCGCGCCCACGTTTGCGGGATTGTCTTGGCGCCTCCGGCAGGGCATGAGCAGCGGAAATTCACAATGCGCCATTCCTTGCTCGGATACTCTGCGTCGAGGCTTACAATCCGCCGGGGATCTGATAGCTTGTAGAAGGGCACTACCGGATCATCCGGGGCCGGCTCACTACCCGGAACGGCCTTGGTCCGAACATGGAGGCGCCCATCGCCCTGGCAAATCTCACAATGGCTCCAGTCGAACTTATGCTCAGGTGCCGACGGCTTAGCTGGTTCGGCGCCCTGAGTTGGCTGGATTGGATTTGTTGGGACGCGCCCCTTGTCCTGCTCCCTGGAGAGCCAGGTAGTAACAAATCGCAGAATCCCTTTGGGGGTCTTGCGGCGGCTCGGGTTGGCTAGGCACCAGGCCCGCATTTTCCGGAGCTCTTGCAGGACATCAACGGCAGGGAAGAGGTTGCACCACTCCGAGACATTTGCCTCGGTGATGTTTTGTTCGTCGCCGCTAACAAGCGGCATCGAGATGACGGTGGGCGAGGACGCTTCGCGCTCCGAGCATACATCTCCTTCCTTTCCTTTCCCTTCCTTTCCCTTCCCTTCCACATGTGCATTGGGTGTCAATGCACGTGCATGCATATGCATTTCGGTGCATTGTGGTGCAGGCAACGTGCTGTCTGCTTCATGGGAGTTGATGCGCTGATGTTCGGTGAAGGTTGGGATGCATCCGTACTCCCGGCCGGCCACTTCGTACCTGACGACAAATCCGTGCTCGACCAACGCATCCATGACGCGGCTGAAATCCACCCCCTCGTCAAAAGGGAGGACATCGAGCTTGATTTCGTTCGGGCGCCACTTGAATCGACCCTCGCGATCGGCGACCGTGAAGAGGCCGATGAACGAGAGTCGTAGGGGAAGGCAAGTCCGCTTTTCTGCAAGGTACAGGTCTTCGTGCCGAAAAAGGTCCGGCTTAACCGTTCTGATGCGAGCCATCGATACATCCTCCGGTAATAAAGAATCGGTTTGAATCATGACGACACACCTCCACCCTGCGCATGGCCGAGCGACTTCGCGCCAAAAAGGCGCGACGCGACAAGACGATGCGTTGCCGGTGTGGAACGCGAAGATAACAATTACTGACTATTAGCTCTTAAATGGGCAAAGGACCTGCCGGGTTCCAGGCTCGTTTCGAGAACCTGGGACTGGGAGAGATTCTCTAACTGCCCTTCGGCGAATCCGATGCTTGTTGCTGTCCAAAGCTTCCTGTTTTGAACTAATAACACAGTACTAGCACAGTGGGCCAAAACTGGCGGTTTTTGGCCCTTCCGGCAAGGCTGTGCGGAAATAAAAAAAGCGGTCGTAAATTGACCGCATCACATTGTTTTGATTGTACTTAAGAGAACTGATTTCGGGCTTGGGTTTTGGTAGCGACGGATGGAATCGAACCATCGACCTTGGGGTTATGAATCCCACGCTCTAACCGACTGAGCTACGTCGCCATACACGCTTTGACGAGAGAGAAACTCCCGTGGGAGTGCATTTTGCGGTCTCCGACGGCATATTTCAAGCGCAAAGTGGTAAGGCAAAACACCCGGTAAGGCACCATAACGATACGCACGTCGTGCCCTGACTGCCGGCATGCCAGAACTCCTATTGACGATCCAAGAGATAGCGACGCCATTCAATGATCGGCAGGCGCCAGGAACCCTGATCCATGGGAGTCGTGGTGTTTTGACGGGCGGGCTATTCAGCCGCTCTCAAGGCTAATGAATTTCAGGTG
>JBEKYG010000066.1:0-11689 GCA_049511215.1 Acidobacteriota bacterium
GTTTTTCGTTCCAACCATGGTCTTTGTCTTTTCGACCACGGCCTTCGTCTTTTCGACCATGGTCTTTGGCATCGAGAAGATGTTCTCGAGCCTGGAAACCATCTTCTCAAAGCCGAAGACCATGCTGGGACTCCTCAGGGCGCTTTGCACACGAAGTTTTCCGCCTTGTTCGTGCCGCCGGTTCCACGGTAGGTGGCCACTTGCGGATACGGGCACAGCGGGCGTGTCCGGTCGACAGCGCCGTTCGCGAGATGTGATGCCACGATCTGGTCGGGCGCTTTCTTCTGCTCCACCCACTGTTCAATCGCCGCGAGGGTATCGAAGTTGCTCGGGCCGGCGCCGCCGGCGCAGTGGGTCACGCCCGGCATCATGAACAAGCGAATCGAGTCCTTCACCTTATCTGCGCCGCCCAAGGCCTTTACGACGCTCTTGTAGTAGTTGACGCTGTTCAAGGGCGCGATCAGTTGATCGTTCCAGCCGTGATACATCAGGAGCTTTCCGCCTCGGCTCACGAACGCCTTAAGGTTCGGATCGGTCGCGTTCATGGCGCCGTTGTCCAGCGAGTCGGCCAGCGCGACGTCCTTGTCGAAGTCCAGCGTCTTGAAGTCCCAGTCGGGCTTCATGAACACGATGTATTTGAAGTAGTCGGTCGCGATGCTGAGCGGGATTGGGGCAGCCAGGCCCGCCGCCCATCCCAGTTCGCTGCCAGGCTCCTGTCCGGGGAAGATCTCCACGCCGGTCCGAGGGTTCTTCGCCGGCGCATAGATCTTGCGAGCGGCCTCCACTTGGGCAGCGGTCAGGCACGTGGAGGCGTCATCGCCACTGCACTGGATCGTCTTCGGATCAAGATGGCAGCGCGTAGGATCGTCGAGCACGCCGTCTTTGATGCCGTCGAGCCCGTCGCACGCATCGAGCACGGCCTGGTGGAGGGTTGCGTACTTTTCCTTCGGGATGTAACTGGCGGGATCCTTCAGCACGGCTTGTGCGACCCAGATGCTCTGCGTCAACAGGTGCGTCATGTAGTTCGCGGGCGCGCCGGCGACGATGCCGTCGTAATCGTCGGGATAGCGCTGCGCCTCTATTAACCCCTGGCGGCCGCCTGTCGAGCAGCCGATCCAATACGACGTCTTCGGCGCATTGCCGTAATAGGCACGGATGATGGCCTTGGCCTGCACGGTCATCTCGTGGACGGCGCGATACGCGAAGTCGGTGAGCTTCTCCGGGTGGTTGAAGGCGAAGCTGCCGCCGGGGCCGGCATGTCCGGTGTCGGTGGCCGCGGCCGCGTAGCCGCGGCCGAGCGCCGCCGCCAGCGCCTGCAATGAGATCGTGCCGGCCCATCCGCCGTTGCCGACCCCCTCGAACTTGCCGTTCCAGCCTTCTGCCGGCATCCAGACTTCGATCTTGATGTCAGAGTCACTCGACGGCCTGATGCTGGCGGTGACATGACAGAACGCCGGCAGCGCGCTGTACGGGCGGAACGAGGGGGCGCCGGGCGCCAAGACGCCCGCGGGCGTCGCGGCGAACTGGCCGGCCGACACCAGTTGCGCGCGCGTGATCTGTGTCTGGGGCAGCGCCAGCGACGCCAGGCTCTCGCACGACGCGGCGGCATTGAGGTTCTGGCAAGGCGCCAGGGTGATCAGGACAATCGCACACAGCATGAATGACAGGATCTTCATCGTCTCTCTTCCTTCCTGGCCCGATTTGCAGCGGAATTGGCTCTCACGGGAAAAATCTACAAGCAGGTCTGGTTCCACCCGGACAGGTTTTGTACGGGGTATGTCTTGTAAGCCGGGCTTACGAGACCGGAAGACTTCTTAAAAATCGTCTCGTCAGGATGCTGACGAAGTCCGTCTCCTAATTCTACTCTTGCCGGAGCGCCTCTACCGGCTCAATATGGGGCGCGCGCCTGGCAGGCAAATAACCGGCGATCGGACCGCTCAAGAAATTGGGTCGCGGCACCTATTTCCTTCCCATTTTTAGATGATCAGGTCGCTGTAGGTTTTCTCTACGAGCGCGGTGCCGTATTTCTTTTCGAGCCTCTTGATGATGAAATGCCCTCGGGCCATTTCCTGGAAGTGATCCATGAACAGATAATTGATCGTACCTCCCGCGGCGGCGCCCAGTATGGGCACAGCTTTGGCTGCAACCTCTTCGGTCACAACCACGCTGAATCGAGATGCAATCGTCGCGATCAGCCGGATCAGGGGCGGGGCTGCCTTTTCGCCCAGACCCTTTTCCGTGATGTAGGCGGCGGCTTCGGAAACCGCCTTGGCCAGGGCCGCCCTGACCATCCAATATCCTTCGGCGGCAGAGTCGTCCCTCGGACTGGCGCCCCCGAATGCAAGAACCTCAAGGCATGATAGCTTGACTTCGAGCAGGGAGATGTCATGTCCTTCGCCGCGGGCGATGTCGGCAATCGAGCGCAAAATGATCGTTGTGGAGATCGGCAGCTCCACGAACAGGGAGGAAAGCCCAATCGCGCCGCCGGCAACTCCTGAGCCGGTGACCAGGATTTTGTGGAGCCAGTCTCGAGATCCCCGGGACTCGCTCTCGCCCATCGTGCGAATGGCAAACTCCAACCCCTTGAGCAGCGCAGCCTGGGTGATCTCCGCCACTTTCTCGTTCCAATTCTTCGGCAGGAGTTTGAAACCCGCTTCCAATGGCTTGCCGAACAAATCGGCGATCTTGGCGGTCATGCCCGGGTATTCCAGTTTCGACTTGGCAATCGCGAGGTCCTTCAAATCCGTATCCGCAAAATGAGCTAGCTCGGCAGTCATAGTCGGTTTTCCCTCAGCTTCTCATCCGCCATAGAGCAACCTCCCTTCACGCGCCACAGTGGCGGGAAGCGACGAAACAACGGCCAATCCCCCTTCAAACTCCTCACGGGTGAAGACAAGCACATCCTTGGCGATACCAATGCCGCATAGGGCGCGGAACGCCTGCTGCTCGCGCTTGTAGCGCGGCAGAAGCGAATCGCGGACAACAACGAGGAAGTCGAAATCGCTGTCCTCATTCGCTTCGTCACGCGCATGGGACCCAAAAAGGTAAATCCGCTCCGCCGCGAGGCTCTTACTCAATCGCCGAACAGTTTCGGCAAGGATCGTTTCCTGCTTGTTCGCGTCTCTTGTCTCGTTCTTATGGTTCGGCACGGAGTTAGTCGGTCCTTTCCCCCTGTCACGCGCAGAAAAGCCCGAGATAATTTCGAGGTTATGGGCCTCTCCCCGAATTCTAGCAGCGGGTTACCAGATCCTGGGACGGACCTCTGCCGGCCGAACCATGGGCGTGCCTTCACCGCAGCCGAAAGCCTGATAAAACTCCGGCATATTGCTGAGGGGGCCGATTACGCGGTATTTGTTGGGACTGTGCGGATTGGTGTTGATCATTACGCGCAGCGCCTCCGGGCGAATGGTTTCGCGCCAGATCTGGGCCCAGTTCAGGAAGAAACGCTGCTCGGGAGTGAAGCCGTCGATGGGAGCGGGCCTGCCTTTCTTCTGGAGTGCCCTCTGCATGGCCGCGTAGGCAATCTCCAGTCCTCCCAAGTCACCGATGTTCTCGCCGAGAGTGAGCTTGCCGTTGACGTGCTCGCCCGGCAGGGCTTCGTAAGCGTCAAATTGTTTTACGATCAGGCCGGTTCTGGCCTCGAAGGCTTTGCGGTCTGCATCGGTCCACCAGTTCTTCAGGTTCCCGTCGCCGTCGTATTGACTCCCGCTGTCGTCGAAGCCGTGGCCCATTTCGTGGCCGATCACGGCGCCAATTCCTCCGTAGTTCACCGCGTCATCGGCCTTTGGATCAAAGAAGGGCGCCTGCAGGATGCCGGCCGGAAACACGATTTCGTTCATGTTGGGGCTGTAGTAAGCGTTCACGGTGGGCGTTGTCATCCCCCATTCGGTGCGGTCGATCGGTTTCCCAAGCTTCGCAAGGTTGCGCGCCGTCTCGAAGCGCTGCGTTCGCAGAAGGTTTTCCGCGTATGAAGACCGGGTGATCTCGAGCTGGGAATAGTCCCTCCACTTGTCGGGATAACCCACCTTGACACCAAAGGCGGCGAGCTTTTTAAGCGCCTGGGCTTTGGTTTCTGGGCCCATCCAATCGAGCTTTTCAATGTGTTCCTTAAGTGCTGCACGGAGATTCGCGACCAGTTCGATCATTTGGGCTTTGGCCTGAGGACTGAAAGCCTTTTTCACGAACAGCTGCCCCAACGCCTCACCCAGGGAGCGATCCGTGGCGGCCTGCACGCGTTTCCAGCGCTCCTCCTGCTGGGGAACGCCGTTGAGCACATTTCCGTCAAATGCAAAGACCTCATCTTGGAAAGCTTTCGTCAACGAATTGGCCATCGCATTGATTACCCGCCATCGCAGGTATGCCCGCCATTGCTCGGCCGGAACGGTGGCGCTCATTTCAGCGAAGGCTTTGAGGAACTGAGGCTGGCGGACATTCAAATCCGGCACCTGCTTCACGCCAAGCTGATCGAAGTAGCCTTTCCAGCCGAAAGCCGGCGTCAGCTTCGCCAGCTCTGCAAGAGTCATTTTGTTGTAAGTCTTTTGAGGATCGCGGTTATCCACTCGAGTCAGACTGGCCTTTGCGAGCGTTGTCTCCAGTTGCATCGTGACCGCGGCATCCGCCGCGGCAGCGGCGGGGTTCTCGCCGGCCAACTCGAACATCTTCGTCACGTGGGCGACATACTTGTCGCGGATCTCTTTGGATTTCGGATCTTCCTTCAGGTAGTAGTCGCGGTCAGGCAGCCCTAGCCCGCCTTGGCTCAGAGTTCCGATGTAGCGCGCGCTGTCCTTAGGGTCCTGGGCCACTGTGAATCCGAAGCTGCCGCCCAGGCTGTTAACCCGCAACTCCGCCAGCAGTGGGGCAAGCTCGGTGGCGCTCTTGAGGCGATCCACTTCAGCCAGAAAGGGCTTAAGCGGCGCAGTCCCGGCTTTCTCGATGGCTGCTTCGTCCATGCCGCTGGCGTAGAAATCCGCCACCTTCTGTTCGATGCTTCCCTTCGGCCAGCTCTTTGAGCTCACCTCTTTGAGGATGGATTGGAGCACATCCCGATTGCGGTCGGCCAACTGCTCGAAACCACCCCAGCGGCTCTTGTCCGCCGGCACCGGGTTCACCTTGATCCATCCGCCGTCGGCGTACTGATAGAAATCCACACAGGGTTTCACGGTAACATCCATGTTAGCAGGATCAATCGCCTTTGGAGATTGAGAGACAAGGCCTGAGACGGTGAAACCGAGGCTAAGCAACAGGACAAACATTCTGCGCATTTGGCACCTCACGACAAGTTTCCGATCAATGCATATCATCAGGTTGGCGGATAGCTCGAATAAAATGCGTTCTGGGGTTGGAGTCGGCGGCCAACTCGCGAGTTGTAGGTCTTCTGTGAATTTTCGCGCCGGCGCAGGCGATCCCATCCGTGCAACGCGTACCCATTTTATACCGAATCGAGGGTGTGGGCGTGGAGTATTCGCACACTCCTGTCCGGGGACGACTACGGCTTCTCCGTGCTTGTTGCCTCGCACAAGGGGTGGCTGTTCGAAGGCTCTGTCAGCAGGTCGGCGATGGACGATGCGGAGAAAGCTTTCTCGATGTGAGCGATGGCGTCATCCAGCCGTCTGTGCAGGGCGCAAAGCTCCTTGCCGTGAGAACTCAGCCTGAGGGGACAAGTCTCGATACGTCTGATCGGGTCTACCGCGTTCACCACCTCCAGCACACTGATCATATCTGGCGGGCGGGTAAGAGTAAAACCGCCGTACAACCCACGCTGCGAGCTTACCAAGTCAGCCCTGCCCAGGGCTTGCAGAACCTTGGACAGATATCCGGCCGGGACTCTGGTTTTGGAGGCAATTTGCACCGTCGTTTGCGGCTCAGCGCCATGCGCGGCAAGCCAGACTACCGCGCGCAGCGCATATTCTGTGGTTTGTGAAAACATGGCTCTCAGGGTCCCTTGACGAAACTTCCACTCTTCCAGCTTCTTTGCGCACCGCTTAATGCTACGGATCAAGCAGCGCCATCGGATAAAACAACCTAAACATCCAAATTATGCCTGATAGCATGCTTGTGTCAAAGCGACATGAGGAGCAATGCCGCAAACCAAAGGCGGCCACGAATAGCACGAATGGGATAAAGGCATAGGGGCGAGAGCGCATGGTTTGCATTTCTCTGTCCCATTGGTTCCCGTCGGAATTTCCTCCAGCCTATTCGTGCTATTCGTAGGACTTACTGTCAAATCCTTGCTGTTAGAGCACGAAAGCCCAAAGCTTAACGCAGAGACCACAGAGGCTGATGCAGAGGCCGCAAAGAATATCCTTGTTTCAAGATATTTTTCTATCCGATCTCTGCGGCCTCCGCATTGATCTCTGTGGCCTCTGCGTTAAGTTTTTGCTTTTGGTTGCGGTTACGCTGCACCATGTTGTTCCTGGCCGCCTTTGGTTTGCAGTGTCCGAATCGCAGGGTTTTGCTATATAGTATTGCCCGCGCAGGTGTCCTATGATGCAGAAAATCAGAAGATACTTTGACTTCGAAAAGCAACGAACCTCATTTCGTACCGAACTCATCGCCGGCGCCACCACCTTCATGACGATGTCGTACATCATCGTGGTGAATCCCAAGGTCCTCGAAGCAGCCGGGATCCCGATCGGCGCCTCCATGGTGGCCACCATCCTCACGGCAGCCTTCGGGACGCTGATCATGGGGATTTACGCTCGCCTCCCATTTGCGATCGCACCTTACATGGGGGAGAATGCCTTCATCGCCTATACGGTCGTGGTTCTCCTGGGCTACAAATGGCAGACGGCACTGGGCGCGGTCTTCATCGGAGGGATTCTGTTCATCCTGCTCACCATTTTCCGGCTCCGACAGTGGCTCGTCGACGCCATACCTGAAGGGCTCCGTTACAGCTTTGCAGTCGGCATCGGGCTGTTCATGACGTTTATTGGCCTCAATGTCACCGGCATTGTCGTGCTCGGATCTGCCGGAGCGCCGGTCAGGATCGGGGCCGTCACCAGCCGCCCGGTGCTGGTTGCCGTCGTGGGATTTCTTATTATTACGGTGCTGTTGCTGCGAAAAGTTCCGGGTGCAATCTTCCTGGGCATTCTGCTCACGACCATCCTCGCCTTTGTGTTTCGTGTGGCCGCGCCCCCGCGCGCATGGATCAGTCTTCCTCCAAGTCTGGCCCCTACATTTCTGCAGCTGGATGTACGAGGGGCCTTGAGTTGGGGCTTCTTCGCCGTCGTCCTTACCGTGTTCGTCATGGCGTTTGTCGATACCATGGGAACGCTGATTGGGGTCTCATCGCGAGCCGGCTTTCTGGATGAGCAGGGCCGCCTGCCCGGGATCGAAAAGCCCATGATGGCGGATGCCCTGGCAACGAGCTTTGCGGCCCTGGTCGGCACGACCACGTCAGGCGCCTATATCGAATCTGCCGCGGGCATCGAGGCGGGCGGCAGGACAGGGTTCAGCGCGGTTGTGACCGCCTGTCTATTCCTGCTCTCGCTCTTTTTTGCCCCTTTCCTGACTGCGGTCCCTCCCCAGGCCTATGGTCCCGCGCTCATCGCGGTCGGCTATCTCATGTTGACGCCCGTCAGCAAGATCAAGCTCAATGACTACACCGAGCTTTTCCCTGCGTTCGCGGTCGTGATTCTGATGAGCTTTACCTATAACATCGGCATCGGCATCACCGCAGGGTTTGTCCTCTACCCCTTCTGCAAGCTGACCGCCGGCAGGCACAAGGAAGTCAGCCCTGGCCTCTGGGTGCTGTGCGCGCTCTCGTTGCTCTTCTTCGCCTTCTACCCCTACTCTTGAAAACAGACATCAGACCTCAGACATCAGACCTCAGACCTGGGCTTTAGGAGCACCGCACCGGCAAGATACTGTGACCCGTGGACTCTGAGGGGCAAACGGTCTCTTTTGGTCTCCTTTGAGTCTTCGCGTCTTTGTGGTAAATGCGGTAAGCTCTTTGAATCCGGAGGAAAATCATGGCCACGCCTCAAGGCATCATCAAAGTCACGGACACCGTATGGGAGATTCCTACCACCTATAAGGAAGGAATGCGGGTTCCGGCTCGTATCTATGCGACGGAAAAGCTGCTGCGCGAAATGGACGAGGGCGTGATCGATCAGGTGACGAATGTTGCCACCCTGCCCGGCATTCTCAAATACGCCCTCTGTATGCCCGATGGCCATTGGGGCTACGGCTTCCCCATCGGCGGCGTCGCGGCCATGGATGTCGACAAGGGCGTAATCTCGCCCGGCGGCATCGGTTTTGACGTGAACTGTGGCATGCGCCTGGTGGTTACCAGATTCACCGAGGAGGAGGTGCGGCCCCACCTTCGGCAACTCGTCGACATGCTTTTCCAGCGGGTTCCCGCGGGTGTAGGCAGCGCGGGCTTCGTGCGCATCACGCAGAGCGAATTCCGGCATGCGGTAGAACAGGGCTCGCGCTGGTGCATCAAGAACGGTTATGGCTGGAGGGAAGACCTGGAGCGCACGGAAGAAGAGGGCTGCATCGCGGGAGCGGAGGCTTCGAAGGTCAGCGATAAGGCCGTCGAACGCGGCTTCAAGCAGCTCGGCACCTTGGGCTCGGGGAATCACTATCTGGAGATCCAGGTGGCGCGGCCGGAGAATATATTCGACCCAAAGCTGGCGGAAGCCTTTGGCATAAGCATTCCAAATCAGGTAGTCTTGATGTTTCATTGCGGCAGCCGTGGATTTGGCCACCAGATCGCCACCGACTATCTGCAGCTGTTTCTCAAGGCCATGACCAGCAAGTACGGCATCAGGATTCTGGATCGCGAGCTGGCGTGCGCGCCCTTCAACTCGCCCGAGGGCCAGGACTATTTTGCCGCCATGAAATGCGCCATCAACATGTCTTTTATCAATCGCCAGGTGATTCTACACCGCATCCGGGAAGTCTTTGCGGAAGTCTTCCACAAGGACCCGGCCGATTTAGGGCTGCATCAAGTCTACGATGTCTCCCACAATACCGCCAAGCTCGAGAAACACATGATGGATGGGAAAGTGCGGGAGGTCCTGATCCACCGCAAGGGGGCCACGCGCGCCTTCGGGCCGGGAATGCCCGGAATCCCCGATATCTACAATCAAACCGGCCAGCCGGTCATCATCGGCGGAAGCATGGAGACAGGTTCCTATCTGCTGGCCGGCGTGTCGACCGGTGATCAAACCTTCTACTCCACCGCCCACGGCAGCGGGCGGGCGATGAGCCGCACCCAGGCCAAGAAGCAGTTCCGTGGCCGGGAACTCCAGCAACAGATGGAGGCCCGCGGCATTCTGCTGCGCGCGGTTTCCTACTCCGGCCTGGCCGAGGAAGCCGGGCCGGCATATAAGAACATCGACGATGTCGTCGAAGCTGCCGAGCAGGCGGGCATCAGCAAGCGGGTCGTGCGCCTCCTGCCGATTGGCAGCGTCAAAGGTTGACCCGGGAATGAAGGCGGAAAGGATTTTTTACCGCCAAGACGCCAAGGCTCCAAGGCGCCAGAAGTATTAATCTTTACTTAAATTCGAGATTCGAAATTCGAGATTCTAAAATCTCGAATCTCGAATTTCGAATCGCCGATTTCTTGGCGTCTTAGCGTCTTGGCGTCCTGGTGTTAGATTTTGATGCGGCCATGCAGCCCTCGGAAGCACTGGTCAGGGATGCTCTCATTTTGTATTCTATCTTCTGATTTCCTGTGTGAAACCTCACGTCATGGGCCGACGAACACCGATCGCGCTGATCACCGGAGCGCGGGAGAGCATCGCAGACAAGCTACGAGGCTGCGAGGTCTAGAAAATGCCCTATCGATACCTTCCCGAGATTGCGATCGCCGACGTGGCATTCGAGGCGTGGGCTGAGACGCTGGAGGATCTCTTCCGGGCCGCCGCCGATGCCACCATGAATGTCATGGTTGGAAATCTCGATACGATTGCAGCCCGGGAGACTCGCTTCATCCGGGTAGAAGAGACTGAGGTCGACATGCTCCTGTTCCAGCTGCTCCAGGAACTGCTCTTCTTCAAGGATGCGGAACAGCTCCTGCTGCGAATCAAGGATATCGAGATCCGTCGGGTCGGCGGCAACTACCAGTTAAAGGCCGAAGCCCGCGGCGAAGTGCTCGATCCCGGCCGACACGATCTGGTGGTCGACGTCAAGGCTGTCACCCTCCACCGTTTCCGCGTGGAACGATCACCGCGCGGATGGGACGCGACTGTCATCCTCGACGTCTAGCCCGTCCGGCCGCCGTCTGCCCATGCGCCTGCCTTATCCCGAGCGGCGATCGCAGGACTCGGGGCAGGGAGCGAATTGCCGGGATTTCTGCCGATCAGAAACCGATTTCCGCCCGGCAATCCGATCCCTGCCCCGAGGTCTCCTCTGCATTCCTCCCTTGCCCTCCCGCTTTCCCCTTGCACTCCCAGATAGAAATGTTTATAAATCGTTTAGCCAGGTTTTCAACTGTTTCATGCCCTTTGGTTTCAGCGGCAATCAGCTTCGAGCCCAATCGCCCGGGTCTCGACGAGATTCTGAATGCTCGTGCGGGCAGTGCCTGCCTCAAGGGGTGGGAGCTGGTCAGCTTGAATGGGGCCATCGTTCCCATGAGATATGTTGGCTGGTACAAGGTCGACCACGATTGCACGTCCACCATGCCGCTGTTGGACGACATGAGGAATCCAGTTAGCTATACAGAGGCGTTCATCTTGGATGATGCTAAGGCCATTGACGTCGTCAACCTCGACCAAGGGTGTCTCCTGGCGTTCCCCGCCGTCCTCGTCGACGACCATCACGACTGGCGTTGATGAGCGCGGTCGGTGCGAGGCCGATCGGAGAATTGACGCAGGCTTCTATGCCACTAGACACTGCTCAATGGGAACGGATGGGGGCCATTCTTCAGTCAGCAGTCGACCAGCCGCCCTCGGCTCGCACGGCGTGGCTGGCGACCGTCTGCGCTGGCGACGACGCGCTGCTAACGGAGATCGAAACTCTTCTCAAGGCAGAGGACACAGCTGCCAGCTTCATTGAATCGCCAGTAGTACGGACGGTCCTCGGCCTGACTGGGGGCCCAGGGACCGCGGCACAGGAAACACCGCTCGAGCCGCCGCGGCTCGATGGCCGGACGATTTCGCATTACCGCCTCGAAAACAGGATCGGCGCTGGCGGCATGGGCGTCGTCTATCGGGCCCGCGATCTGGCGCTTGGTCGCGAGGTGGCGTTGAAGATTCTGCCGGACTCGTTTGCGCCAGCCCTTCGCGATCGATTGCGACAAGAGGCGGACGCGTGTGCGCGACTGCAACATCCCGCCATTGCGACCTACTACGAGTCGGGCGACAGCGACGGCGTCACGTTCATCGCTATGGAACTGGTTCACGGCCCGACGCTGCGCCAACGTCTGCGCAGCGGACCGTTATCGGTCGATGAAGCTATCGCGATGGTAGCGTGTCTCCTCGAGGGCTTGAGCCATGCCCACGCGGTTGGCATACTGCACCGCGACATCAAGCCGGAAAACATCATTCTCATGAAGGAACGTGCAGCAAAGTTGCTCGACTTCGGCCTCGCGAAATCTCTGCTCGCCGCCGGCCCAGACGCCGTGACGATGGCCGGGTTGACGGGAGGCGGTGCGATAGCCGGCACGATCGGTTACATGTCACCCGAGCAGATTCGAAATGATCCACTCGATGTACGGTCCGACCTGTTCCAAGTTGGCGCG